>NZ_FNIN01000012.1 GCF_900104045.1 Desulfonauticus submarinus | reverse complement strand
GTGAAAAACTATGCCATTTAAGAGAAAAACTAATTAAAAACTACCGAAACAAAACCTTGACAGTTAAACATAGCTTGGATTAAAGAAGTACGTCTCAAGTATGTGAGCGGGAGTAACTCAGTGGTAGAGTGCAACCTTGCCAAGGTTGAAGTCGCGGGTTCAAATCCCGTCTCCCGCTCCAAACAAGGCGGCATAGCCAAGCGGTAAGGCAGCGGTCTGCAAAACCGCCATTCTCCGGTTCAAATCCGGATGCCGCCTCCACTTAAAATCTTTTTCCTAGTTCTCTCAAAAATCAATATCCGCGGGAGTAACTCAGTGGTAGAGTGCAACCTTGCCAAGGTTGAAGTCGCGGGTTCAAATCCCGTCTCCCGCTCCAATATTAAAACTTGCCTCTCTAAAAATTTTACTCTAAAAGTCTAAGCCCATTAATTAGAAGCAAGGAAAAAAGATGATACAAAATATACAAAAATATTCTCTAAATGAATTAATACAAATCGCAGAAAAAAAATATCCTCTTACCTTTGAACCTATTAAGATAGGAGGCATTAGCCTCTCTATTCTCCAAATCAAAGATTTGGAATCTTATATTGATAAACTTGCCCAAACCCAAGAACAAATAGAACTCCCCTTCTGGGCTAAAATTTGGCCTGCTTCAGTACTTCTGACGCATTTTCTTTTAAAATATATCCCGACTAATTCTAACAAAACTGTTTTAGAAATTGGAGCAGGATTAGGGCTATGTGGCCTTTTTCTTGCCAAAAAAGGATTTAAAGTCATTTTATCTGATATTGAACCTGATGCACTTTTATTTATGCAAATAAATATTTTAAAAAATAAATTAAACAAAAATGCAGAAGTAAAAAAAATAAATTTTATTGAGTCTCAAAACATTGAGCCAGTAGATTATATCATCGGTTCTGAAGTATTATATTTAGAACATAGTTATAGGCCTTTAGTAAAATTTTTAAGTAAAAATTTAAAGGCTAAAAAAGAAAATGAAGTTATCTTATCCCAGAGTTATACCCGTAAATCTAACCATTTTTTTGATTTAGCAAAAAAAGAATTTCACATCCAACAAAAAACTATTGGCTATAAAAGCCAAGACGATACAGATAATGAAAAATTTCTATGTAATATTTTTAGATTGAAGTTAAAAAAATATGTTTAAACTTAAAGCATGTCCTAAAAAATATACAAAAGATCTAGATAAAGCATTCTCTCCTGAACACACAGTAAAAAAGGTAGAAAGTGCGTTAAAAAAATTCGGACAAGAGATTCTTTTTGAATTAAAAAGAATCGACATAGGCAGATTAGGTATCCCCGTTTATATGAGTATCTGTGGACCTAAGGCTAAAAAGATTATGCCTTCTCGCAAGCAAATGGGGAAAGGTTCTTCTCCAGAACAAGCAAAAGCTTCTGCTTTAATGGAATTGGTAGAACGTTTTAGTTTTTTTAATTTTGTCCAAGAAAAAGAGAACTTTTTTCATTTAACATACTCTGAAGCTAAAAACAAATTTGGAGAAAAAGTAATACCCATAAAAGAACTACTTAAATCTGTACAAGACAATCTATCTCCTAGCAAAGCAATTGAGATTTTAGACTTAATAAAATGGGATTTTACCTTAGCCTTAAAAATAACTACAGAAGAAGAGACTTACTTACCCTTTAACTGGTTCAAACTTTTAAATGAATATAATGGCTCATCAGCAGGAAATACATTTGAAGAGTCTATACTCCAAGGCGCTTGTGAACTTATAGAACGACATGTCTGTGCCCTAATTGAAGGACAAAAACAAATATGTCCCACTATTGATCCCACAACCTTTACAGATCAAACTCTCGTGGACCTTTGGAATAAGTTCACACGTCAAGGTATAAAAGTATGGCTTAAAGATTTCTCTTATGGTTTTCCTGTACCCACAATAGCAGCTTTAGCGTATGATCCAAGTACATTTCCTTATAAAAGTGAAATAGTCTTCACAGCAGGGACAGCTACTTCACCAGCCAAAGCAGCTATTAGAGCCCTTACAGAAGTAGCTCAGCTTGGTGGAGATTTTTCTACTAATAGTACCTATGAGCCCTCAGGATTAGCAAAATATACTTCGTTAAAAGAAGTAGATTGGGTCATGCAAGGAGAATTTATTTCTCTTAACTGCCTTCCCAATTTAGAAGCAGATGATATTTACAACGAACTAAAATCATTGGCTTCTGCTTTAAAACAGATGGATTATACTCTATATGCCATCTCTACTATGCATCCTAACTTAAATATTCCTACTAACTACAACATAATACCAGGATTCGCCTTTAGAGAAAGGACTTCTCAAGCTAGTTTAGGCCTTTTTGTAGGAAGATTAATAGCAGAAAATGAACCACCTGAAGCTGCTTGGGAAAAGCTAAATATTCTGGAAAAATATTATCCTAATGCCCATTTTATACCTTTTTTTAAAGGATTGACCTTATTAAAACTATCTGAAATTGAACAAGCAAGTAAATTTTTTCAAAAAGCAAGCAAAATCCAACCTCAGCCAGAAGAACAAGCGTTAAGTTTATTTTATTGGGCTTATAGTCTAAGCTTAGAAGAAAAATGGAGCGAAATCCCTCCTATTTTAACTCAAGCTATTTCACTAGTGCCTGATGTAAAGGAATACCATAATTTAATAGGAGTAGCTTATTTTAAACAAAAGGATTATTCTAAGGCTCTAACATATTTTGAACAAGCTCTCTCTCTTGATAGTGGCTCTGCCATAGACTTGGCTAATATTGGAATATGTTATAAACATTTAGGAGATCAAGAAAGCGCTAAATTTTTTCTTAAAAAAGCCTTGGAATTAGAACCACATCTTGACTTTGCCCAAAAAGAACTAAATACAATGTAATATAAAAAGATCGAGTCTTCACCTTACTTTAAATAATAAGTAAATGACCTGTTTTTTAAAAAAACATTGACAAAAAATAATGTCTTATTTTAGGAAATCTTAGCTATGCATTAATAGAGAATGTGACTCTGGTGGTTCAGGGTCAACAAAAAATAATCTTTTAAGGAGGTTAGAAAATGGCTGTTGTTGAATTCAAAGGCAAAAAATTTGAAGTTGATGAAGACGGTTTCTTACAAAGGTTTGAGGACTGGTGTGAAGAGTGGGTTGAATATGTAAAAGAACAAGAAGGCATCAAGGAAATTACTGACGATCATAGAAAAGTTATCGAATTCTTACAAGACTACTACAAAAAGAATGGTATCGCTCCTATGGTTAGAATTCTTTCCAAGGTTACTGGCTTCAAGTTGAAACAAATCTATGAATTGTTCCCATCTGGACCTGGTAAGGGAGCATGTAAGATGGCTGGTTTGCCAAAACCAACTGGCTGTGTATAGTTTATTGCTGCGTGCTAAAAATAAAGGCGGGATTATCCCGCCTTTTTATTTTACTATTTAACCTATTTATCCCACCTAATAAGAAACAAAAGATGGATATTAGCCAAGAAATAAAAAAATTAAAAAAATTACCAGGCTTTGCAGAACAAGTAGGAATGATACTTATTCACAATGGGACTGTAAGGGCTTGGTCAAGAAAAAGAGAAGGCCTAGTAAAAAAATTAAAGGTAAAACCTAACTATCATCTTATAGAAAAATTAGTCCAACAATATGAACAAAAACCTGGTATCTTTAAAATTATAGTGAACGCTAAGGAAGGAGAATTTTTGCCTGGAGATGATCTTCTCTTTATTATCGTAGCAGGAGATATTAGAGAACATGTAAAACCTGTACTAAGTGAGCTACTTGATGAAATTAAGTCTAAAGCTATGGATAAAACAGAAGTAATTTAAAGCTAAAATTTCTGTTTCCTTTTCTATTTAATATTTAATAATTTTATAATGCGCTCAGCTTCTTCTAATTTGCCTCGCTTTAAACAGCCTTGAATATAAAATTTGGCTTTTGTTTGTAACATCTTCTCCACTAAAGCCACATCTTTAACAATACGTTTTTTGAGCTTTATCAAAGCATAAATACGATACAAATCCAAACCTAAAATACTTCTTGAGAGTTGATCAAAATGTCCTCCTCTTTTAACCACCAATTCTTCTGGCACAATACCTACAGGATAGTGCAAAAGAAGTCTTAACCAAAGCTCATAATCTTCACAGGCAACAAAATTTTCATCAAACAAGCCTATTTCATCAAACACCTGTTTATATAACAAAACACAAGATGGCCCAATCAAACACATTTCCAGAGCCTTTTCCCAAAACCAACCAGCAGGCATAAAATGCTTTCTTTTCTTATTAACGAGTTTACCTTTTCTAATCCATTTTTCTAAACACTGAACAACGCAAAAATTAGTTTGTTGGAGAAAATTTACCTGTTTTTCCAATTTAGTAGGCAGCCAATAGTCATCTGAATCTAAAAAAGAAATAATATCTCCTTTAGCTAAACTAAGTCCAAAATTCCTTGCAGCTGCAACACCTTTATTTTCTTGATAAAAATATCTTAAACGTTTATCCTTAATTCTACTTACAACTGAAGAGGTATCATCTGTGGAACCATCATCAACTATTATAAGTTCTAAGTTAGTATATGTTTGTTCAAGGACCGACAATACAGCATCTTTTAAAAAAGAAGCTCTATTATAAGTAGGAATTATTACAGAAACTAACATGAGAATTATTCAAGTTATAAATGTTCGTTGGTTTAATGCCACTGCATGGTATGGACTCTTTTTAGGTCAACTATTTGCCCAACGTGGGCATAAAGTTCTTATCCTCTGTTTACCCAAAACGCAAACCTTAAACAAAGTTAAACAAACAGGTCTGAGTTATAAGACTTTAGAACTCAATACCAATAATCCTTTAAAAATTGTTCACACCTATTTACAACTTCAGCAAATAATAAAAGAGTTTAAACCAGATATTATCAATTGTCATCGAGGAGAAGCCTTTATTTTATTTGGACTCTTAGCAAAAAAATTTAAATATAAACTTATCAGAACAAGAGGGGATCAACGTTTACCCAAAAATAATATTTTTAATCTCTGGCTTCATAGAAAAGTAGCTAAAGCCGTTATTGCAACAAATTCTAGAATGTTCAATCATTTTACCCATGCACTTAGGGTTCCAAAAGAAAAACTTTTTTTAGTAATAGGTGGGGTAGACACACAAAAATTCTATGCTTCCCCAAAAGAACGCCAACAAACTAGAGCTGACCTCAAATTTAACTCAAATCACTTCGTGGTTGGGCTTTTAGGTCGATTTGATAAAGTAAAAGGCCAAAAACAATTAATTCAGGCTATCTCTATTCTATATAATCAAAAAAAAATCAATCATATCCGACTATTACTTATAGGATTTAGTTCAGCATTATCGGAAAACACCATTAAAAATTGGCTCCATCAATATAAAATTGCAGAGATTACTACTATTACAGGCAAAATATCTAATCCTAGGGCATTTATAAATGCTCTAGATTTAGGAATTGTAGCTTCTTTATATTCTGAAACAATTATAAGAGCAGGATTAGAAATAATGGCTTGTAAAATTCCTCTTATTGGCACAAAAGTAGGAGTTTTGCCAGATATATTACCCCAAAACGCCCTTGTCTCTCCTAACAATCCTAAAGAACTTGCCAAAAAAATCGAAAAATGTCTTGACCCCAACTTTAAAATAAATATCCTAAAGTCTGAACAGGAAACTATTTCTAAACTTACAGAGCAAACATTTTACCAAAAAACCCTTAGGATATATGAGCAAGCTAAGTAAGCCTATTATAACTAAATATTTAGAATTAAAAGAATATATTACCAAAGATAATTCCATTATCAAAGAGCTTATGCATCCTAAAGTTCATGGAAATAGCAACCAAAGTCTTGCTGAAGCAATTATTCCTCCTTATAAAACAACTTTTTTACATATCCATAAGACATCAGAAGAAATTTATCATGTCTTAGAAGGACAAGGAAAAATGACGTTAGGAGAAAATATTTTTCACATTACTAAAGGAGATACGATCTTAATACCCCCTAATACACCTCATCAAGTAACTAATACAGAAGATACTGATCTAAAAATTTTGTGTTGTTGTGCGCCTCCATATAGTCATGAAGACACAGAAATTTTGGAGTAACTTTTGTCTTAATCAAAAATTAGTTAAAATCTATTCTTCTTTCCCCACACAGGGTCATGCCCAAAACGCTCAAACCACCATTCTTCTGGAGAAAGAACATCTTTTAATGCCTTTTCACTAAAATCAATTTTATACTCTTCAAAATATTTTAAAATAATAGAATAAGCTATTGTTATTTTTTGAGTCATCTCCTTACATTTCTGCTGATTTTCTTTACACCTATCAGGATGCCACCTTTTTAATAACATATAATATTTTTGTTTAATCTCTTTTAAAGATACCTTATCTGGCAAATCTAAAATTTTCTTAGCCTCTAATATATCTTCTTTGCTCATTAAAAATTACTTCCTCTTAAAAATTCTAAAAAAACATCTGCACACAAAAAACCCAAATCTTCTTTAACAGCACCTTTAAACTCTTTATAAAAATCTCCACCGCTAGCTAAATATGAATTTGTAACTACTCTATACACTTTATCTTCTTTTAAAGATTCCCAAGCACCATTTTCAAACACCTCTATACCCATCAGTTCTTTATTATTAGACCAAATCAATCTAGCCCCAGCAAGATAAGGAAAAGAGCCTGTATTTTTCTTTTCTAACAAAGAGCGCCTCACAGCATTTTCTAGGGCTATTTTTAATTTTTTACCTGTAATCTGTAATACGCATAAGGTATTGCCAAATGGCAGCACCTCATAAATATCTGCCAATGAAACCTTTCCTTTTTTAAGACTTTTACGAACAGCTCCTGCATTTTCCAAAGCCAAATCAGCTCCACCATTTTGTCTAGCCTTAAGTAAAAAGGCTTTTGCAACTAAAGGGGCTAATAGAGAACCCTGTTTCAACTTTTGTCCCTCTACTGTGTCACCAGGCAAACGCACATGCCACAAATTTTGAGTAATAGTAGCAACAACTTTTTGTCTTTGCTTTTCAACTATTTTTGAATACTTGTTAATAATAGCCTTAATTTTTTGATCCTCTGGCATAACAATAACATTGGATTTTGCTAATTTCTGAATCAACATTTTATAGTCAGTACCTTTTACAAGAACTTTTTCCCCACTTTTAGTTTTAAACTTTATTTCAGAACTAATTAACATTATACATTTGGAATTTTTCCAACTAGCTGGCAACAATACTCCCTTAGAATCAAATACCAAGTCTAAGTCACCAACCACTTTACCCCACTCCCAACTGGTTGCTATCAAAACAGGTTTTTTATCATTATAGATAAGTACAGGATAAGGAGGAAGATCGTGTTTGCCCAAAATATCCCACTGACCTAGTAGAGTATGTGAATGCCCACCTACTATAACATCTATATCTTCTACTTTTTTAGCAAGTTCAAGGTCTCTTTTAAATCCAAGATGAGTTAAAAAGATAATTTTATTAATACCGCTAGATTTTAAATAACTAACTACATTTCGAGCTATTTTTAATGTATTTTCAAATTTTACATCAGGGCCAGGGGAAGAGATAACTTTTGTAGAGGGTGTTGTAAGTCCAACAATAGCAACTTTTTCTTTTTTAAATTTTTTTATTATAAAAGGATAAAATATATTCTTAAATAAATTAGATTTTACATTTGCACTTAAAATAGGAAATTTAGCTTTAAATAAAATGTTATGTAATAAAAATTTTGGGCCTTTATCAAATTCATGATTACCTAACACAGCAGCATCTAAGGATAACGAATTTAAAACATCTATATCTGCTTTTCCATGACACAAAGTAAAATATATAGTACCTTGTACCATATCTCCAGCATGCAAGAAGAATACATTCTTTCTTTCTTTTCTTATTTTTTCTACATAAGAATATATTCTTGCATATCCTCCACTTTTAACATAATATTTTTTACCATCTAATTTTATTTTTAAAGAAATAGGATCAAGATGAGAATGAGTGTCATTTACATGAATAACCGTTAAAGGAAAATAAGACTTACTTTGGGTTTGAACGGGTTTTTGGGCACAGCCGATTATAAAACAAATCCAAATTGCGAAAAATATTCTCCAACTTAAATTTATTTTCATCTATCTCCTCCTAGACTTAATAGCTTAAAAATTTAGGAAAAATAATTATCTTAATTAATACAAAAATCAACCCATTTCTCTTAAAAATACAAATAAAACATAATCCTCAAATCACCCAACAAAATAACAAGCGCGCCCCGTTTACTATAAATATTATTTTGTAATACTTAGAACCGATTGACATAATATTAATTAAAAGATAACACAAAGCCAAAATTTATTTTTGAGGATAAAATGTCAGAATGTACATTTTCGTATAATAAGCAATTCAATCGTAAAAAAAATCTTTTATTCCGCTGGATATTATTCTTATTTATCTGCATAATAACCTTTACGCTTTTAGGAACATACAAACTAACGATTCCAGAAATAATTAATATTTTTTTAGGACAAGAAAACTCTTTAAAAAGAACTATCCTTTTAAACATTCGTCTACCTAGAATATTTTCTGCTGTAATCGGAGGATGTGGTTTATCTTTGGCAGGTATCTTGATTCAAGGCATATTAAAAAATCCTCTTGCTTCTCCTTCTACTCTAGGGATTACGCATGGAGCCGCTTTTGGAGCATCTTTAAGTGTAATTATATTTGGAAATAAATTTCTTTCCACCTCTACCTTTGCCTTTTTAGGTGCAATAAGTGGCTCTATTGTTATTTTATATCTCTCTAGATTAAAAAGACTAAGTTCTGAATCAATCATTTTAGCTGGAGTTGCTATTTCTTCTCTTTTTAGTGCTGCTACTATTTTAATCCAATATCTTGCAGATGAAACTCAATTAGCCAGTGTAGTATTTTGGACTTTTGGAGATGTTGCCCGCGCAAATTGGACAGAAATTATGATCATGGGGATATTAGTGATATTTTCAGCTATCTACTCTTTTGCCAAAAGTTGGGAGTTAAATGCTTTAGACTGTGGAGAAGAAACAGCCTATACATTGGGAATCAACATTCAACGAATTAAAATTACTCTAATTTTAATCTCTTCCTTATTAGCAGCTATTATTACCTCTTTTTTGGGAATTATTGCTTTTGTTGGATTAATTAGCCCCCACTTAGCCAGAAAACTTACAGGTAACAACTTTTTATTACTTTTACCCTGCTCTTGTGTAATTGGGGCAGTTTTACTTTTAGGAGCTGACAATATTGCCAGAAACATTTTTCATTTAGGTAATTTGCCAGTGGGAATAACTACATCTTTTCTTGGTGCTCCAATGTTTTTATATTTATTGATGAGGTCTTCAAGATGGTTTTAACTGTAAAAAATCTCAATTTTTGTTATCAAAAAGACTCTGTCTTAAAAAACATCTCTTTTTATATAAAAACAGGTGAAATTTTATGTCTTTTAGGTGTAAATGGAGCAGGGAAATCAACTCTTTTAAAATGCATTGCCAAAATTCTAT
The DNA here is from genome assembly GCF_900104045.1 of Desulfonauticus submarinus. Classification (NCBI taxonomy): domain Bacteria; kingdom Pseudomonadati; phylum Thermodesulfobacteriota; class Desulfovibrionia; order Desulfovibrionales; family Desulfonauticaceae; genus Desulfonauticus; species Desulfonauticus submarinus. The sequence goes on along the minus strand of NZ_FNIN01000012.1, from coordinate 42,969 downwards.
CAAAATATACAGGTGCTATATTCTTAGCTAATAAAAATATAAAACAAGTGCCCACCAATAAGTTGGCCAAACACTTAGCTTATGTGCCCCAAATTCCTCCCACTTCTTCTTTAACTGTTTATGAAACTATTTTATTAGGTAGAAAACCACATTTTTCTTGGAAAGCAACTACCAAAGATTTAAATTTAGTTGACAATATTATTCAAGAACTTTCCCTCCAACCTTTAGCTCTAAAACCTTTATCCCACTTGAGTGGAGGAGAAATTCAAAAAGTTATCATAGCAAGGGCATTAGTACAAGAGCCTAAAATCATTCTTTTTGACGAACCAACCAGTAGTTTGGATTTAAAAAATCAATTAGAAATCATGTCTCTTATAAAAAAAGCCACAAAAACAAAAAAGATATCTACTATTATCAGTATCCATGACATTAATTTAGCTCTTAAATTTGGGGATAGATTTATTTTTATAAATAAAAACAATATTCCATTTATTGCAAATTCAAAAAATGACATAACTCCTGAGATTATTAAAGAAATATATGGAGTAAATGTAATTATAAATTATATAAATAAAAATCCAGTGGTGGTGCCATTATGAAAAAAATATTTTTAGGATTATTATGTGTATTTTTTATTATTTCTAATGCAAAAGCCCAAATTTTTACTGATCTCTTGGGCAGAAAAGTAAATGTGCCAGAAAAAATAAACAAAATTATTTGCCTTGGGCCAGGATGTTTGCGCTTAATAGTCTATTTACAAGCTCAACACCTTGTAGTTGGCGTAGAAAAAATAGAAAAACGCAAAAAAAAGTGTACGCCATATTTAATTGCAAACCCTTTCCTCTCCAAATTGCCTGCCATAGGCCCTGGAGGGCCTGCAGGCATAAATAAAAAACCTTATTTAGAAAAAATTTTAACCTTAAAGCCTCAAGTAATATTCGCTACCGCGTTTCAAAAAAATACAGCAGACGAAATCCAAAACATCTTAAATATTCCTGTAGTAGTATTAGATTATGGCAGTCTAACTCTTAAAAAATTTGAAAAAATATATGCATCTTTAAATTTAGTAGGGAAAATATTAAATAAAACAAAGAGAGCAGCGGAAATACAAGACTTTATCCAAAAAACAAAAAAAGATTTAGAACAAAGAACTAAACAGATATCCTTACAAAATATTGCTCAAACTTATATAGGTTGTATAGGTTATAGAGGGCCTCACGGTATAGAAAGTACAGATAGAGAATATTTGCCCTTTAGCTGGGTTAAAGTAAATAATGTTGCCCAACAATTAACACCAACAATAGGTACACATATTTTTTTAGATAAGGAAATGTTGCTAGCACTAAACCCTGAGATTATTTTCTTAGACGGCGGAGGTTTTAAAATTTTTCAACACGATTTAAGGAAAAAATATCCTTTTTACAAAAGTCTAAAAGCATTTATAAATAAACATGTTTACCTTTTATTCCCCTATAACTACTACTCTACTAACATAGATACAGCTTTAGTAGATTGTTATGCTATAGGTAAAATACTTTACCCAAATAAATTCAAAGATATCAATATAGAACAAAAGGCAAATTCAATTTATCGTTTTTTTGTGGGTAATGAAGTCTATGAAGAATTAAAGAAAATATATGGTCCATTAGGCAAACAAATAAATATCTTTAGTATAAATAAATAAATAGGGCAATTAAAATGCAAGAATTTGAGATAAAATTTAATCCCATCGGCTTTGTAAAAAGTTCACTTAAAAAACCTCTAGAATTACCTCCTAAAGATAACCCAAAAGATTTCCAAAAATGGAAACTTAAAGCCAAAAAATACAGAGAAAAAATAAAAAATAGTTGTTGTCAGATAGTTATTTATCCTCAATATCAAGAAATGTTAGAAGGAATTCATGAGTTTTCGCATATTATTATTACCTACTGGCCGCACCTGATTCAAAATAAAAAATGTCCTTGTAAAATAAGACCAATGGGAATCCCCCATATAGAACCAAAAGGCATATTTGCTACATGTTCTCCTATACGACCAAACTCAATTTTAATCTCAACTGTAAAATTACTAAATATAGAGAATAATATTTTAACTGTTTTAGGATTCGAGGCCTTACATAAAAGCCCTGTTTTAGATATCAAACCATATATGCCCTATTATCATCATGCATCAAATTTTAATATTCCTAACTGGGTAAAATATATAGAACAAGAATTATAACAAATAGTTTCTTTTTCCTACCTTATTCTAACATACTCTAAGAGAAGATTTATTCTTTTAACTTATGTCAATATTGACAGAAATATTTTTTTATGCTTTTAATCTTTGTCTTCTTTAAAAAAGTTAGGAGGTCTTAACTATGAATCTTGTAAAATGGTTAATATTGGCAGCAGTATTTTGTTTTTCTGTTTCTAGCAGCGCAGCTCAAAATCTTTTAATATATGCTGGAGCAGGTTTAATTAAACCAATGGAAGAGCTTAAACAAAATTTTGAACAAAAATATAAAGTTAGAGTAAACATTCACTACGGAAGTTCTGGAGAATTGTTTGGAATGATTGCCACAGGCAAATACTGCGACATATTTATACCTGGAGCTTATAAGTACACCCAAGATGCTCTCAAAAATGGATGGATTATTCAAAAAAGTATTAAAAATCTAGTGTTGCATATTCCAGTAATTGTGGTTCCTAAGGGGAACCCAGCTCATATCAACACACTCTCAGACTTGGCCAAACCAGGAATTAAGGTTGCTTTAGGCGATCCAAAATCTCCTGCCATAGGCAAAGTTAGTAAAAAACTATTGACTAATCTGGGGATATACAAAGAAGTTTTAAAAAACACTAAAGTCCTGGCACCCACAGTAAATCAACTTTTAATTTATGTTGCCTTAAAACAAGTAGATGCTGCAATTATTTGGCAAGACTTAACAGCTTGGGCAGAAAACAAAAACAAAATACAAATAATTCCAATTTCACCTCAAAATAACATCATCAAAACAATTCCCACGGCAATTACCATTGCATGCAAACAAAAAAAACTAGCCGCTTTGTTTAACGAATATATTTCTTCTCCTGAAGGTCTTAAAATATGGGAAAAATGGGGATTTAAGCCATGTTCAAAATAAACTGGTTTAAAGCTAGTTTCCTGCTTATTTCCTTTTTTATTACAATACTTTTAATAGGGGCGATTTTATCTCTTTTTATGGTTCCAAACTTTAAAGAAATTTGGACCAATTTATTGACTTCTGAAATGATATTTTCTCTAAAACTATCCTTAACTACCAGCCTTATTTCCTCTCTCTTGGTAATGTTTTTTGCCTTGCCCATAGGATATACCCTTTCTCGTTTTGAATTTTGGGGGAAAACATTAGTGAAAACAATCTGTGATCTACCAGTAGCTTTTCCAGAGTTAGTATTAGGTCTATGTTTGCTTTTACTTTTCGGGAACACTGGTTTTGGAAGCATGCTCCAAAAACTCGGACTAAACTTTGTCTTTACCAAGCAAGGTATTGTAGCTGCCCAATTTTTTACTGCTTTACCTTATGCAATTCGAATAATGAAATCTACTTTTGACTTTATCAATCCCCGTTTAGAATTTGTCTCTCGCAGCTTAGGATACACTCAATATGAAACTTTTATAAATGTTAGTCTACCCTTGGCTAAAAGTGGAATTATTGCATCTTCTGTGATTTCTTTTGCTCGTTGTATTGGTACTTTTGGAACTGTTTTAATTTTAGCTGGTGGATCTTATATGCAAACTGAAGTTTTACCAATAACTCTGTATTTAAATATCTCGTATGGAAACATGGGTATGGCAATCACAAGTGGAATTGTATTGGTAATCATATCTTTTCTTGCTATTTTTATTTTTGAAAAAGCAGAGGTAAGTCTATGAATTTTTTACAGATCAAAAATTTACATATAACTTTAGGAAATTTTTTTCTAAAAAATATTAATCTTTCTATAGAAAAAGGAGATTATCTTACTATCATAGGACCCACTGGATCTGGGAAAACAATTCTTCTAGAATGCATCATTGGTTTTTATAAGCCCAAACAAGGACAAATTTTATTAGAAGGAAAAAACATTGTTGACCTTGCTCCTTGTAAAAGAAATATTGGCATAGTTTACCAAGACTATGCCTTATTACCTAATTTTACAGTATTTGATAACATTGCCTATGGATTGCGAAAAAAAGAAAAAAGTAAATTAAAAATTAAAGCAAAAGTATTGAGTATTGCTCAAAAGTTACAAATAGATGATCTTTTATCTCGATTTCCTGAAACCTTATCTGGCGGGGAACAACAAAGAGTTGCCTTAGCAAGAGCCCTTATTGTAAATCCAAAATTATTATTAATGGATGAACCACTTTCAGCCTTAGATATAAACACTAAAAGAGAATTACGTATTTTATTAAAACAGACTACCAAAGAATTTAACACCACAATCATTCATGTAACTCACGATTTAGATGACGTATGGTCTTTAGCCAATAAAGTCGCTTTTTTCAAAAAAGGGGAATTACTCCAATTTGGGACAATAAAGGAAATTTTTTCTCAACCTAAAACAAAATTTATTGCTAAATTTATAGGCACAGATATTTTTGAAGCGCGAGTACAAAGAGTTTATTCTTCAGGAACTCTCTTAGAATGTAATGGTTGTATTCTCCATACAACAGACTTTCAACCATCCTCAAAAAAAGTTTTTCTTTGTATAAAGCCAGATGAGATAATGATCTTCCTAGAGCCACCCCAAAAATTGCCTAACATCTTTCCAGCTTATATAGAACATATTTTTAAAGAAACAAATCTGTTTACCTTACATTTAAAAAGCAATAATTTTTCTTGCCGAGCACTTATGACTTACAATATGTTAAAACAGCTAAACTTACGACCAGGGAAAAAAGTTTTTATTTACTTAAAACCAGAAAATTTAAAAATTATACCTCAAACCTAAAAATTCCTAAGACCTTACTTTAAGGAGGATAACATGATTTATTTTTCTGAATCTGACTTAGACCGATACATTGAAGAAGATATACCTTATGCAGACCTTACTACCTTTAGTTTAGGTTTATCTAACTCTCAACAAGCTAAAATATCTTATTCAACTAGAGAAACAACCACTATCTGCGGAACAGAAGAGGTAGAAAGGCTATGCCTAAAACTAGGATTACAAGTCATTAAGACAACTCCTTCAGGAACAACTTTAGAAAAAAATATCTGTTTTTTTCAGGCAAAAGGTGGGGTTGATGCCATTCATAAAATCTGGAGGTTAGGGAATATCTGGTTAGAATATAGCTCTGGAATTGCTACTAGAACAAAACAATTGGTCGATCTTGCACAAAATATCAATCCAAAAGCAAAAGTAGTTACTACTAGAAAAAATATGCCCTTTACAAAAAAATTATCTATAAAAGCAGTTCTGGCAGGAGGAGGATTACCTCATAGACTAGGACTTTCTGAAACAATTTTAGTATTTGATGAGCATTTAAAGTTCTTAGGAGGGATAGATGGTTTTATTAAAAGGTTATCAGAATTAAAACAAAATGCCCCAGAAAAAACAATCACAGTAGAAGTCCATAATCTAAAAGACGCTATAAAGTTGGCTAAAGCAGGAGTAGATATTTTACAATTAGACAAATTTTCTATTCAAGATACAAAAAAAGTAATTTCAGAAATTCAAAAAAATAATCCCCAGTGCAAAGTAGCCATTGCAGGCGGCATAAACCCATCAAATGTAGAAGGATATGCTAAAGCAGGTGTTGTCCTTATGGTAACCTCATGGCCTTATTTTGGAAAACCAGCAGATATAAAGTCTCTTATAGAACCAATTTAATATCCATGAATAGCACTACTTATGAGATTTAAACTGAAAACTAACTTAAAACCAAAAGGCGATCAACCTCAGGCCATTACCTCTTTAGTCCAAAATTTAAATCAAGGGATAAGAGAACAAGTACTCCTAGGAGTTACAGGCTCTGGCAAAACTTTCACTATGGCAAATGTTATTGCACAGGTAAATAAGCCTGCCCTTATAATAGCTCCAAACAAAACTCTGGCAGCCCAACTTTACTCTGAATTTAAGTCCCTTTTCCCTGAAAATGCTGTAGAACATTTTGTAAGCTATTATGATTATTACCAACCAGAAGCATATTTACCGCATCAAGACATTTACATTGAAAAAGATTCCTCAATAAATGAAGAAATAGATAAATTAAGACATGCAGCAACACATTCTCTATTGACGAGAAAAGATGTAATTATTGTTGCTTCTGTTTCTTGTATTTATGGATTAGGTTCACCTGAATACTATTCAAAATTAATTGTTCCAGTTGAACAAGGACAAAAGATAGATATAGAACATTTGATTAGTAGGTTAATAGAAGTTCAATATGAGAGAAACGAATATGACTTCAAGAGAGGAACATTTAGAATACGAGGAGATGTATTAGAGATAATTCCATCTTATATGGAAGATAAATCTATAAGAATAGAATTTTTTGGCGATGAAATAGATAATATATATGAAATAGATTCGCTTACCGGTGAAGTAATAAGACCTTTACCTAAAACTATTATCTTTCCTGCAAGCCATTATGTGTCTGACAGAGAAAATCTTAAAAGAGCCATGATAGATATAAGAGAAGAACTTAGGCAAAGGTTAGAAGTTCTAAACTCCCAAGGAAAACTTCTCGAAGCCAAAAGATTAGAAGAAAGGACTCTTTATGATCTAGAAATGATGGAAGAATTAGGATATTGTAAAGGTATAGAAAATTATTCAAGACATTTAGATGGTAGAAAACCAGGTGAACCTCCTGCCTGTTTATTAAATTACTTTCCCAAAGATTTTATCTTGTTTATTGACGAATCACATATCACTATTCCTCAAATTAGAGGCATGTACAATGGAGATAGATCCCGTAAACAAACCCTAGTAGAGTTTGGCTTTCGTCTTCCATCAGCATTAGACAATCGTCCCTTAAACTTTAAAGAATTCTTAAACTGCATTAACCAATGTATTTATGTTTCTGCCACTCCAGGAGATTGGGAGTTAGAACGTTCTACTCCCTATATCATAGAACAAATTATTCGCCCAACAGGTCTTTTAGACCCTGAAATTGAAGTACGACCAACTGCGAATCAAATTCCAGATTTAATTCAAGAATGTGTAAAAGCTACCCAAAAACAACAAAAAATACTTATTACAACTCTTACTAAAAGGTTAGCAGAAGATTTAAGTGAATTCTTAGATGAAAGAGGCTTGAGATGTAAGTATATGCACTCCGATATAGATACCCTAGAAAGGGTAAACTTAATTCAAGGGCTAAGAACAGATGAATTCGACATATTAATTGGTATAAACCTATTAAGAGAAGGATTAGATTTGCCAGAAGTAGCTTTAATAGCTATTTTAGATGCTGATAAAGAAGGTTTTTTAAGATCTTTTCGTTCTCTTATCCAAATTTTTGGAAGAGCGGCTAGAAACGTAAATGGAAAAGTTATTATGTATGCAGATAAAATCACTCCTGCTATGCAGCAAGCTATTTACGAAACAAACCGCAGACGTAAAAAACAACAGAAATTTAATCAAACCCATAATATCACACCAACTACTATAAAAAAACAAGCTAACCATGCCTTATATGATCTTTATTGCTCAGAAAAAGACATCTCTAAAGAAATAAAAGAAGAAACAACTTTATTTTATAGTAAAACCCCTCAAGAAATAGAAAAAGAAATAAAAAAATTAGAAAAACAAATGAACACATTTGCTAAAAACCTAGAATTTGAAAAAGCTGCCCAGATTAGAGATAAAATATTACGCTTAAAAGATTTTCTTTTAAAAATAAGTTAAACATCTTAATTTTACTAATTTTATTAACAATTTAAAAAATAAAATTTATCTTTTTTAGTTTGAATTGTTATTGTCTAAAAATTATTTTTTATGCACAATACAAGAAAAAAAGCTCTGAACATATTTTCCACTAATAGATTGTTCTATATCGAACTTGTGCTGAAAATTTTTAATTTGAAAATTAACTTTTAAAAAGCTCATATTGATTTTAAAAATTTTATTCTTAAAATAATTTAATCTTTCTATATCCTTTGTAGCAAAATCACTTAATCTGCAATCAAATGGTCGATAATTAAATAAAATGCAACTACTATTGTTATTCAGGGGGCAAAGCATGTTACTATTCAAATTATTTAAAATTTTATTTCTAATATTTAAATTAAGCGCAAGATTAAAGTTAAATTGTAAATAATATGCCTCAACCAAAAAAAGTTTTTTTCCTTTTCTGCAACATAATGAATGTTCTTTCCCACATTGTCTTTGATTAGGAGAATAAAAGGACTCAACCTGATTATAAATCTTTTGAAGTGCTTTAAAAAACGGAATATAATGCAAACCACATTCTAAAGAAATACATGGACTAAGTTCTTTTAAATGACCTTGTGTTTTTTGATATTTTAAAAGTAACTGCCATTGAGGATAACTTTCTGGTTTAGCTCTAAGAGATTTCAAAACAGATTCTACCTGCTTTAAACTCATACCACGCCTACAAAGATAAGCAGCTAAAATTGTTCCTGTCCTACCAATACCGTATTTGCAGTGAATATATACCTTTTTGCCTAAAAATATATTCTCCTCTAACCAGGTTAAAGCCTTTTCTAGTTCATCCCAAGAAGGGACATCTTCATCTTCTACAGGTAAAAAATAAACCTCAAATCCGGCCTTTCTCTCATTTTCTACGATCCACGGACATTCAGCACATAAATTTAAAATAGCTTGAATTCCATTATTTTTTAAAAAGTTAATTTGCCGTATAGTTGTAGGTGCAGGTCCTTCAGCTAAATTAGCAGTTACCCAATTTATACTCTTTTTGGGAGGAGAAAAAAATTTAGCAATACCATTAAACATATTAAAATCCATATTCTTTAAGCAAATTTAAAAAAGTATGAACATAATTTTTATAATTTGAAAAATTTAAATGCATATCTAGCATTCTAGTCAATCCAAAAAGAATACCTAGTAATTCTAAAATCATCTTAAGTTCATCTTTTGTTCTTGATCTTAAGGTTGCCTTTAAAAAATCTCCTTCTCGTTTTATCTGAAAGTGCATCTTTCTAAAAACAAAAGAAATTAATTTTAACCTTAAATTTTTCCCAATCTCTAGTCCTCCTCCTCCTTTAAAACTAACTTGAACATAATTTTGTTCTGTTATATCTGATACAAGCGCATCTATTAATGTAAAATGATAACCAAAACGCAACATAAAGTGCATATAATCTTTATCTAAAAGACAAAAACTATTTAGTTCAATAGCATTCTTAGGATTAAATATACCTGCACTCAAGTCATCAAACTTATCCCAATCAAAATTAGGTGGCGTATTTCCCCAAGAAACAGCAGAATTTAAAAAACCTTTAAATAAATACTGAAATGGAGTGCTTTTTATATCCTCTAGATTAATATATTTTTTGTCTTTTTTAAATTTTTCCCAAGCGCTACCTAAATTAAAAATAAAAATAGAAAGAGGTAGACTTGTTTTTAACTGTTTCACTACTCTTTTCCTATTACTTGGTTGTAAATAAAACATCTCTTTAATAGCCATTTCATGACAATAACGCACTAAATCATGTAAAGATCTACAATTTTCTGGGACAAAGTTTTCATCTGTAGTAACAAGATTTAATTTAGATAAATGAGTCAATATTTTATTTAATGTTTCAGCACTTTTACATTCAAATGGAGTAGATTTTATACTTTCATTTATTTTAATTTTGCCTAAAAATACTTTGCCTGTTTGACCATCTATTGATACAACTTGGCCATTTAAAGGTAGCTCATCTAATGTAATGCCTGTAAGTACAGGCTTTGCTATTTCCCGTGCGATATGACTAAAATGAGAAGCAAGGCTTCCTTCTTTTGCAATTATCCCTGAAACTTTATCTAAAATAAGAGTGAGCTCAGGATATAAATATTTTGTCCAAACAATACTTTTAGCTGGAACCTTCTCTATGTCTTTTAAACTATTTAAAACAAAAATAGAGCCACAACCAAATCCAAAAGATACTCCACTTCCCTCAGTCAAAACAGGAAGATCTATCTCTTTTGAAGAATGTTCAAAAAACATAAAAGGACGAACCTGCAACAAATACACTCTAGAATCTTGAATTGCCCACTCTATATCTAATGGGTGTTGTAAGATATTTTCTAAGGCTAGCCCCCATTTGAAGAGGGTTTTAATCCCTTTATCTAACAGTTCTATTTTTTTGTTATATTTTTTTTCTAATATAATTTTATCTCCTTTTTGTTCTCCTCCTACAAGATTTTCTCCTATCCCAGAAACATAAAAAATACCTAAATTTGCTCTATTCTCTGGCAAAGAGGTGTACATTACTCCACTTTTCTCTGGACTTAACATGGGCATAACCAAAACAGCCATTGGAGTCATTGTGTCTGGTAGGTGGGATTTGAGACGATAAGTTATCGCTGAAGGAGCATATTTACTAGCTAATACTTGTTTATATGCCTCTTCCCACTTATTTTTCTCTACATTTAAACACGACTTGTATTGCCCTGCAAAAGAAAAACAACTGTCTTCAAGATGCGCACTAGAGCGAAAGGCAAATTTACTGAACTTTAGATTTTTAAGAGCATGTTCTACTTCCTGTTTAAGTTTATCAGGAACAGGGCTATTTAAAATTTTTTCTTGAATCTCAGAGCTTATTTTTTTTATCTTAGAAAAATCATTATTATCTAAAGATGATAGCTGCAATCTAATAAAACTGATCAAATCATTTTCCTTTAAAAAAAAGGAAAATGCTTGGGTAGTAATTACAAACCCAGGGAGAATATTTATCTTTATATCTAATTCTAATATTTTAGACAAAGAAGATGCTTTGCCTCCGCATAAAAAAGAATTTTTAGCCTGGTAAAGAGGCAAAACAAAAGGAAGTTCTGGAGAAGGGAATGCAAACTTTAAATTTAAATCAAGATAAAAACAAACCTTTTTAAAATATTCTCTTAAAATTATATATTGAGGATTTATTTGAATTAAACATTCTATAGTCTGTTTTACATACTTTTTTACTTCATCTATCTTCAAGGATAAAAAGTAAAAATCACATGGGATTTTTTTTAAGATAATCTCCTCTATTTGCGCAATGCTTTCTAAAGAACGGCGATCCCAAAGCAAAAGTTCTCTAAAATGTTTGTATTTTAAAGACGCTGTTAAGGGAAAAACTTTAGCCTTTAAAAGAAAATAGAATTTTTTTAACCAATCCATTTACTCAGCCAAAACCTTGGCTACTTTTTCTTCTAATTCAGATTTATCTATTGGTTTTACTAAATACTCGTTTGCTCCCAGCTGCAGTGCTTGCTGAGCTGTTTCCAAAGTAGGATAACCAGTGAGCATAATGACTTTAATTTTAGGATAAATATTTTTTAAAGCCTTTAACACCTCTATACCACTAGATTTTTTTAATTTTATATCTAAAATTGCTAAATCTACAGGATTATCTTTTATCCAATTCAAAGCTTCTTCTTCTAAAGTAAAAGTTATTACTTCATAATTTTTACGTCCTAAAATTCTTTTTAATAAAATTGTCTGATCCTCCACATCATCTAAAACTAAAATCTTGGCCATTTTTACCCCCTCATAGGACCTAATATAAAAAACAACGTGTGTTAAAATTAAAAAATAAACTCTAACCCTGACAGGGTTCTAAGTCGTCTGGCAACTTTTCCTCTTTTAAAGGCAACTCTATAATAAAAATAGTTGCCCATTCTTTATCATCTGCTTTATCTTCTTTGGGCAAATATTCTACAGGAGGAGGAGAATAAGCAAAAATCCTTCCTCCATGATCTCTTATAATACCAAAAGTTACAGAAAGACCCAAGCCAGTACCTTTTCCAACTTCTTTGGTGGTAAAAAAAGGATCAAAAATTTTATCTAAATTTTCTTGAGGAATGCCAGAGCCAGTATCTAGGAAATGAACCACAATCCTTCTTCTATGGGCACAGAGCTTTGTTCTAATAAAAATATATCCATTTTCTCCTATTGCATCTAAGGCATTATTTAACAAATTTAGCCAAACTTGTTTTAATTTTTCTCCATCTCCTTTAATAGGAGGTAAGCTAGAATCAAAATTAGTTAAAATAGTTACATGACTTAAGGAAAAAGTATGTTCAATTAAAGAAACAACCTCTTTTAAAGAAGCATTTAAGTCGACATTTTTGGCTTCTGTTGGACCTTGCCTTGAAAAACGAAGTAAATCCGCAACAATTTTTCGACAAACTTTTGTTTGTTTTTCAATAGTTTTTAGATCCTCTCTCCATTGAGGATTGTCCACATCTTCTAACAAAAGTTGAGTATAACCTAGGATAATACTAAGGGGCGTATTTATCTCATGGGCAACACCACCAGCTAATCGACCTAAATGTTCCATTTTTTGAGAAGCCAAAAGTTGTTCCTGATACTTTTTCAACATAGTAATATCTCTGGCAGTAAGTAAAAGGCCCACCATCTTATCACCTTCAAACACAGGAACCTTTAATACATGAAACCATCGTTCCTGTTTCCCTTTTCTTACCTGAATCTCTTTAGAAAGAGGTTTTTTCGTAAGAAAAATCTGTTTATCCTCGTGATAATTATGATCTGCTTGTTCAGGAGAAAAAATATCAAAATCTGTTTTCCCTAAGACATCTCTTTCTGTTGTTTTAAAATAATCACAAAACGCTTTGTTGGCCATCTGATACTTTAAATCTATGTCTTGGAAGGTAATAAAATCAGGAGTAGTATTAACTATGGTTCTAAGTAAATTTTCCTGTCGTTTTAACTCTTTTTGTTGATTTCTAATCTCAGAGATATAATTTTTTAAACTTAACGCCATTACATCAAAAACTTCGGCTAGATCTTGAACTTCATCTCCAGAAAGTTGTTGATATACTTTACATTTCACACAAGAACTCAATTTAGAAGGATAACCTTCTTGGCTACAATTTTCACACAAAGTTCCAACCAAATGCCAACAACGTCTCCTAGTATCTTTATAGGCAGGACAATTTTTTTGCTTACAGTGCATAATATCCCAACAATTTCTTGCAAATAAAGGACCCGCCTGTACATCTAAATTACCTTTAATAATCTCATCTGCAGATAATTTTAAAGTCTCTAAACGCCGAGTAATATTTTGAGAAAACCAATGAGCCAAAAATATACCTAAAAAAATTATCCCTAAAGTAGTAAAAAAAGCTGTTCTTCTTTGAGAAGCTAAAATTTGAGCAATACCATGTCTATTTAAGCCAAGATGAATATACCCAATATCTTCACCCTTTAAAGTAATTTTTATTCCAAAATCATCTACTAATCCCAAATTTGTTTTAATGGTTATAATACTTATCTCATTGGTAAGAGCTGCATTTATTTGCAATAACTTTAAAGGGAATCCATTATCAAAAGAATGAATTAAAATATTCTTGTGTTCATCTAAAATATAGGCATAGGTAAATTCTGGATATTTTTTAAGTTCTGTAATTACCTTTTGTAATTGAAGATAGTTTCTGGCAAGTAAGGGTTCTATCGTTCTATAAGCAAAACTTTTTACCAGAGTCTTTCCTCTACTATAATGTTCCCATAAAATAGATTTCTCTGAAATTTGGGTAACAAAATAACCAACACTAAGACCACAAAACAACAATAGTAAACTAAGACCATAGGTTATTTTGGTTCGAAACGGTAATCTTGAAAAATAAATATTTTTTAATTTATTCATCTAAGTTAATATTTAATTTCTTACATAAATTACGAATAGGATCATAGTCTTTATCTGTAGCTAAAATCACTTTTTTAAAGCCTGCTGCTTCTAAAATTTTTCTATAGTCTGGCTTTGCAATATCTAATCTTAACAAAGCCTGCTGAATTTTCTCCTTAACGTTTTTACTAAGCCCACTTCTAACTGCAAACACCCAACCAGGATACCATTGAGTATTGGCAAGAACACGGATCTGAGAAACATCTATCTCTTTTTTAACTACATCTAAAGTTCCCTCTCTAATAGAGCCAAAATCATATTTTCCTAAATAAACTGCCATAACAACTTGCTCTTGTTTGCCTCCAGACCCTCTTGCAAAGCTAACCTCAGAAAAATCAGAAAGTTTTAATCCATGATTCAAGAGATAACCTAACACAAAAAGATAACCACCTGCTGACGAAGGATCCACAGCAATCCAAGACTTTCCTTTTAAATCAGAAACAGAATTAATTGCCTTATTATCCTTTCGACAAATGATTTGGCCTCGAAAATATGGAGTTCCTGTATTTTCAACTACTCTTGCAATAGCTTGAGCTTTATAACGCTTAGCAATCTTTACGTAAACAAAAGGATTTGAATAAGAGATATCTAGCTTTCCGTTTCCCACCATTTTAATATGATCTGCAAAAGAATCAGGGAAAACCTGTCTAATTGGCAACCCTGTAACAGCGCTAAGATATTTTACCAAAAGATGATGTCGTTCAAAAGAGACTGTATGCGAATATTGAGGCAAATAAGCATAAGTCAAAGCAGGTTTGGAGGGAGAAATAGCAATATCTTGACGATCATTTAAATCTACATAAGGATAATCTTTATCCTCACACGCCCCTAGAAAAAAAGAAAAAACAATAAACAACAATAAAATCTTTTTCATTTTTGATCACACAATTTAACTGTCTTTATCCTTAAGAGCCTTTAAAAAAGTTTCATATCTTTGCCCATACGGAGGGAAATTAAAAAATGCAGAGCCAGATACAAAAATATTTGCCCCTAAACTTGCCAACTCTCCTATATTTTGAGGACTCACTCCACCATCTATCTGAATATCTACAGAAAGTTGTTTCTCTTCCAGCAATTGTCTTAGCTCTTTGATTTTTTCTTTAGTAAAAGGAATAAACTTCTGTCCTCCAAAACCAGGATTTACACTCATAAGCAAAACCATATCTAAATCTGGCAAAAGATATTTTATTTTACAAAGGGGTGTCGCAGGATTTAAGGCTACCCCTACTTTGACTCCCAAATCTTTTACCTTTTGCACTGCTCTCTCTAAATGCAAACTTGCTTCTGCATGAAAACAAATTAAGTCTGCCCCCGCATCTGTAAACACCTCAAAAAACCTTTCTGGCTTATCTATCATTAAATGCACATCAAAAAACAATTTGCTCTTCTTTCGCAACTGCCTAATTACTGGAGGACCAAAAGTAATATTTGGGACAAAAATACCATCCATTACATCCCAATGCACCCATTTTAAACCAGCTTCTTCTAAAGCAAAAAGTTCTTCTTCTAATCTTCCAAAATTCGCAGATAATAAAGATGGTGACAAAATAATTCTTTTTTTCACTTATTCCTCCTCTGCATAGGAAAATCCACTTTTATCTTAAACATTTTAATTGCAGGCAAACTATAAACTGCTATGCCTGTTTTTTCTTTAATCTCAAGCAAATTCTTATTTACCTCTTCTTCTGAAGGTCCAATAAATGTAAACCACACATTAAAATCATGTTTTCTTAAATAATTATGTGTAACTCCAGGATATGAATTTACCACTTGCACAAATTCTTCTAATTTTTCTTTAGGCACTTTAGCTGCACAAAGAGTAGAAAACCACCCTAACTTTCTAGATTGGAAATTTGCTCCAATTCTTCTAATAACTCCTTTTTCTTTTAACTTTATCACTCTGTTAAACACTTCTTTTTCTTCTAATCCCAATTTTTCTCCAATTACTGCATAGGGCCTAGACACTAAAGGAAAATCCGTTTGAATAATATCTAAAATAGCTTTATCTATTTTATCCATAACACCTCTCTTTAAAAAGAATATAGTTACGCTTTTATTTTTTTAGGGTCATAAGTGCAAAGAGGTTCCTCTGCTAAATAATCTCCTTTCATAGTATAGGCTCTGGCTCTGCACCCCCCACATACTCTATGAAATTCACAATATCCACATTTTCCCTTATACGCTTTGGGATTTCTTAAATTTAAAAAAATAGGAGAACTTTCCCAAATCTTTGAAAATGGCATTTCACGTATCTGCCCACAGTCAAGCTCCAAATATCCACAAGGCTGAACCTGCCCAGAATGAGAAACAAAACAAAAGCCAATACCACCAAGGCATCCTCTTGTCATTGCATCTAACCCAAAAGTAGATTTATCTACTTTAAGTCCTTCCTGTTTCGCTCGTTGTCTCATAATTCTATAGTAATGGGGCGCACAAGTGGCCTTTAAGTGCATAGAAGTTGTTTTTCTAAAATCATAAAACCAATTTAATACTTCTTCATATTCCTGAGCAGAAATAATCTCATCTCTAATCTCTGAGCCTCTACCTGTGGGCACTAACATAAAAATATGCCAAGCAACAGCTCCTAATTTTTCTACTAAAGAAAAAATATCCTTAAAACTATGCAGGTTTTGTTTAGTAACAGTAGTGTTAATTTGAAAAGGAATTCCAGCCTGTTTTAAATATTCAATCCCTCGTAAGGCTCCTTCAAATGCACCTGGTTGCCCCCTAAACTCATCATGACTTTTAGCGTCCACACCATCTATAGAAATACTACATCTCTGAATCCCAACTCTCTTCATCTCCCTAGCATTTTCTAAGGTAACTAAAGTGCCATTAGGAGCCATAACAGAGCGCAACTCCAAAGAAGACGCATACGAAACTAACTCAAAAATATCCTTGCGTAATAAAGGCTCTCCGCCTGTAAAAATAATGACAGGATCACCACATTTTTTAAATTCGTCAATTAAGCTCAAAGCCTCTTTAGTATCTAACTCTCCCTCAAAAGGTTCTAGCCTTGCTTCTGCCCTGCAATGCTTACAAGCCAAGTTGCAGGCACGCGTAACCTCCCAAGCAACTAGCCTAAGATTAAATTTATTCATTTAAAACTCCATTTGATTTTATTTAAATTTTGTTGTTGCCAGCTTCCCTAAAGTAAGTCAAATCTAATCTTTCGTCCATTTGACTTAAACTTTAATCCAATGTTAAAAGCTCTTCTTCTATATCTTCAAAAGCTTCGTTTAAAATACTCAACATCTCTAAATGTTAAGGAGGGAAAATTGCCAAATCAAGGATATCTAACAGATATTCAAAAAGTTAAGGGTATTAACAAAACAGAACTAGACGCACTCCAACCTGTACTAAACAAGTTCAGCTTTAGAGCACATGAACACTACTTATCTCTTATTAATTGGCAAAATCCTGACGATCCAATAAAAAAAATAATTATCCCTAACTTACAAGAACTAGAAAAATGGGGACGATTAGATGCCTCTAATGAAAAAGACTACTCTATAATGCCAGGGTTTCAACACAAATATACAAGCACAGCAGTAATGCTTATAAGCAATGTATGCGGAGGATTTTGTAGATTTTGCTTTAGAAAAAGGCTTTTTCTTCACCCTGAAATGAATGAATATATACAAGACCTTGAACCTGTCTTTTCCTATATTGAGGCGCATCCTGAAATAAATAATGTCTTACTTACTGGAGGAGATGGACTAATTTTATCTACTTCAAAGCTTAAAACCATTATCTCTAGGCTTAGACAAATTAACCATGTGAAAATCATTAGAATAGGCACTAAGCTCCTAGCCTTTAATCCTTTTCGAATTTTAAATGATGAAAATTTAATAAAACTACTTTCCGCTTATAGTTTGCCAGAAAAAAGAATTTATATCATGACCCACTTTAATCATCCTGCTGAAATTAGCCAACCAACTCTAAAAGCCGTGCAGCTTCTTCTAAAAGCGGGCGTTATCTTAGCTAATCAAACTCCTATGCTAAAAGGAATCAATGATTCCCCTTATATTTTAGCCAATTTATTTAAAAAATTATCTTATATTGGGATTCCTCCTTACTATGTATTTATTTGCAGACCAACCATAGGAAATTTCAGTTTTAGCGTCCCCATAGAAAAGGCCCTAGAAATTTTTCAAAAAGCACAAATGATGTGTTCAGGCCTTGCTAAAAGAGCACGTCTTACTATGTCTCATGCTAGTGGAAAAATAGAGCCTGTAGCCTTAACAGATAAACATATTATTTTTCGCTATCATAGAGCTGCAGATGACTCTACCAGTGGCGACATCATGCTCTTTAAACGAAATCCAAATGCGTATTGGTTTGACGATTATCAAGAAATAGTTGACACTTATGCTTACCAAAAACCATACAGATGTTTTGGGCCTGAATAAAAATTAACCAAGAGGAATAAAAATGGCTGAGCTTTTATGTAAGTTCTGTGGACATCCTGTGGAAATAAAAGGTCGCTGAGCAAATGCTAGAGTGTACTGTCCGCGGTGCGGAATAGAAACAAGTATTGCCTTTTACAAAGATGAGTTAGAAAAATTTAAAGAAGAAATGATAGAAGAAATGGAAGAAGAAGAAATAAATAATAAAGCCCTGCCTAAAAGCAGGGCTAAATTAACCTAATATTAAATTAACAAGAAGGTTTTTTAACTGCACCACTTCTAATACACCGTGTGCAAACTCTAATTCTTCTTACCTCTCCATTTGGTAAAACAGCTCTTACTTTTTGCAAGTTAGGTAAAAATCTTCTTTTGGTTTTATTATTAGCATGGCTCACATTGTTGCCTACTAAAGGACCTTTTCCGCAGATCTCACATCGCCTAGACATATCTATTACCTCCAAAATTTTTTCAAAATCAATTAAGAAGAGAGGTCTATATCCTTGTTAAGGAAAAATGGCAAGTCTAAATTCTTGACAAGAAAGGCATTCCCACTATAGACAGATGAAGTTTCAGCTCCTTTTAAGGAAAAGTATTATGGTAGAAGGCTGGCTAAAATTAACAGATATCCCGGCTGAGGGCCGGGAATTTTCATTTGAGACAACTCCAGAATGGATAAAGTTTGTCTCAAAGTTTCACTTAGAATTTAAACTAAAATCTCCTTTAGTTATGGTATTGACCATTTTCCCTCAAAAAAAAGGGTTCTTAATTCAGGGGACATTGCAAGGGTACGCTCTATTCCCTTGCGATAGGTGTTTAGAGCCAGCCAAAATTGAGATAAAAAGCTCTTTTGATTTTTTTGAAGAATTTGAGCCTCAAGAAATCGAGCTTTTAGGAGAACGGCTGTTACGTTATGTTGATGATCACTTTGAGTTAAATGTATTTCAGGTATTGTGGGAACAGTTCTTATTGGCATTGCCTGAAAAAAAATTATGCCAAAAAAATTGTAAGGGCCTTTGCCCCAAATGTGGACAAAACCTAAACCAAGGGGAATGCTCTTGTGAGCAAGATAATGGGGATCCAAGGCTTAGCATTTTTAGACAACTAAAAATAAATTCTAAATAAGGGGTAAAAAAATGGCTAATCCAAAAAAAAGAACTTCTAAATCAAAAAAAGGAATGAGAAGATCTCATCATCATTTAGACACTCCCAATTTTATTTACTGTTCTTGCGGGGAGGCTACTCTTCCTCATAGTGTATGTCCTGCGTGTGGAAAATATAGGGGCAAACAATATTTAAGACGCGAGGATAATGAGTAAAAAGCCTTGCATTGCCGTGGATGCAATGGGAGGAGACCACGGCCCAGAAGTAATTGTCCCAGGCGCCATCCAAGCCGCTCGCACTAAAAATCTCTCTGTGGTTTTAGTGGGAGATGAGGGGAAGATAAAAAATATTCTGGGGCAAGAGAACATAAAAGGCTTAAGTATTGACATCTGCCCAGCAAGCGAAGTTGTGGGCATGGAAGAAAAACCTTCTGAAGTCTTAAGAAAACGAAAAGATTCTTCTATTCAAAAAGCCTTTCTCTTAGCCCGCAAAGGCAAAGTGGATGGTGTAGTAAGTGCTGGTAATTCAGGAGCTACACTGGCTTGTGGAATGTTTATTGTAGGCAGAATTAAAGGCATTGAACGCCCTGCTTTGGCTTCTATTTTACCTACAGAAAAAAAACCTGTTATCTTAATAGATGTAGGCGCCAATGTGGACTGCAAACCTATTCATCTTCTTCAATTTGGTCTTATGGCAGAAATTTTTGCCAGAGATGTCCTTAAAATTAAAGAGCCTAAAATAGGTCTTTTAACCATTGGAGAAGAAGAAGGAAAAGGAAATGCTCTTACTAAAGAAAGCTTTAATTTATTTAAACTCTCTTCTTTTAACTTTATTGGGAATGTAGAAGGAAGAGATATTTTTACAGGAAATGTAGATGTCATTGTATGCGATGGATTTGTAGGTAATGTTGCCCTTAAATTAATGGAAGGCTTAGCAAACTCTCTGACTAAAATTTTAAAACAAGAAGTTAAAAAAAGTCTTTTAGCTCAAATTGGTTTTCTATTGGGCAGAAGAGCATTAAAAAATTTTAGTCGTAAAATAGATTATGCAGAATATGGAGGAGCACCTCTATTAGGCTTGAAAAAAATTGCCCTTGTCTGCCATGGTTCCTCTAATAGCAAGGCTATAAAAAATGCTGTGTTAATGGCAGCTTCTTTTGTAAGGAATAAAGCTAATTTACACTTAGAAGAAGGTCTTTCTATGCACAGAGAAATTTCTCTGTTAAGTAAAAAAGCATTGGAAAACAATACTCAACAAACAAAAATTAAATAGAACCATGGAAAAATGTAATATTCTTGGAATAGGCCATTTTGTGCCAAACAAAATTCTCACTAATGAAGATTTAGAAAAAATAGTAGACACATCTGATGAATGGATCACTACTAGAACAGGAATAAAACAAAGGCATCTAGTAGAAAAAGAAACCTGTTCAGATTTAGCGTTTAAAGCAAGTTTAAATGCTTTAAAAGATGCTAATTTAACGCCTGAAGACTTAACTCATATCTTGATAGCTACGTTTACGCCAGATGCCTATGTGCCAAATGCTTCAACTGTACTCCAAGCCAAACTAGGATTAAAAAATATTCCTTGCTTTGATGTAAACGCTGCCTGCACAGGCTTTTTATATGCCTTAGAGCTTGCTAGAGGTATCTGCGCTATTCACGAAAAGGCAAAAGTGTTAGTAGTTGCCTCAGAAATTCTAAGCTCTAGAATGAATTTTCAAGATCGCACTACCTGTGTATTGTTTGGAGATGCTGCTGGAGCAATTATTGTATCTAGAGAATCTTCATCTAATATTAAAATAAAGGATGTAAGATTAAAAGCAGATGGGACATTAGGAAACCTGTTAACTGTAATTGGTGGAGGTTCCATGCATCCTCCCCAGCTCGGTAAAATTATAGATGAAAAATATTTTGTGCAAATGAAAGGACGGGAAGTATTTAAACACGCTGTACGTTCTATGGCGAGCATCTGCGAAGAAATATTAGAAAGCAACAATTTAAGTTCAAAAGATATTAACCTTTTCATTCCTCATCAAGCCAATATCCGTATTATTGAAGCACTTGCTAAAAAATTGGACCTATCCCTAGACAAGGTATACATAAATGTTCAAAACTATGGCAATACGTCTGCTGCCTCTATACCACTAGCTTTAAGTGAAGCTTATGAAAAAAATAAAATAAGAAAAGGGGATAAAGTCTTGCTTGTAGCTTTTGGAGGTGGTTTTACTTGGGGCGCAAGTATTTTAGAATTTTAAGGGGTATAACATTATGACAAAAACGGCTATCATAACAGGAGCATCTAGAGGAATCGGCAAATCTATTGCGTTAAAACTGGCAGAGCAAGGTTTTCAAATTTTTTTCACTTATGTAAGTAAGCCAAACCTAGCTCAAGAAGTGGTAGAAGAAATTAAACAAAAAGGAGTTGAGGCAAAGGCCTTTTGTTTAGATAGCAGTAATTGGGAAGAAGTTACAAATTTTTTTAAAGAGCAAGTTAAAGGCAAGGTAAAATTAGAAGTATTAGTGAACAATGCTGGTATTACCAAAGATGCCCTTATTGTCAGACTTAAAAAAGAACAATGGGAAGACGTATTAAGAGTGAATTTAACAGGGGCATTTATTTTTCTTCAACAAGCTGCAAAAATTATGATGAAAGAACGGTATGGGAGAATAATTAATATCACTTCTGTGGTAGGACAATGCGGAAATATTGGGCAAGCCAATTATGCTGCGGCAAAAGCAGGCCTTATAGGTCTTACTAAAACAGCTGCCTTAGAGTTAGCCCCTAGAAACATTACAGTAAATGCAATAGCTCCAGGGTTTATTACTACAGATATGACAGAAAAACTCCCAGAGGAAATAAAAAAATCTTATCAAGAAAAAATACCTCTTCATAGATTTGGTTCTAGTGAAGACATTGCTGAGCTGGTTGCTTTTTTAGCTTCTAAAAAAGCTGGCTATATCACAGGACAAATTATTGGAGTAAATGGCGGTATGTACCTTTAATTAAAAGGTTTAACCCACTTAAATAAAAAAATTAAATTTGGAGGTTAAAATGTCTGTAGAAGAAAAAGTAAAGGAAATAGTAGCTGAACAATTGGGAGTATCTTTAGACCAAGTAAAACCAGAAGCAAAGTTTGTAGAAGACCTTGGGGCAGACTCTTTAGACCTTACTGAGCTTATTATGGCTATGGAAGATGAATTCGATGTAGAAATCGATGATGACAAAGCTCAAGAAATAAGAACAGTTCAAGATGCTATTAACTTTATTAAATCCAATACATAACCAAACTAGTAGTTCCAGAAATAAACTTCTGGAACTACTTAAAAACTATCTTGTGAAGAGAGGCTAATTTATGCAACGAGTTGTAGTAACAGGACTAGCTACTATTACTCCTATTGGAAATTCTTTAGAGGAAAGTTGGCAAAATCTTTTAGCAGGGAAAAATGGAATTGGACCCATTACAAGATTTGATTGTAGTAAGTATGACACTCAAATTGCAGGAGAAATAAAGAATTTTGAAGTTCAAAATTTTCTCGAACCAAAACAAATAAAACGATTAGACAGATTCTGTCAGTATGCTTTGGCTACTGCAAAAATGTTAATGCAAGATGCCAAATGGCCTCTTGACGAAGAACTCAATGAAAACTTGGGGGTTATTGTAGGATGTGGCCTTGGAGGGTTAGAAACCATAGAAAGTTTTCACTCTAAACTTTTAAAAAGAGGTCCAAAAAAAGTTTCTCCCTTCTCTATTCCCCAACTAATTTCTAATATGGCCGCAGGACAAATTTCTATTGGCACTAAGGCCAAAGGACCAAATTTGGTTACAACCTCTGCTTGTGCTTCAGGTCTCCATGCAATAGGCTTTGCCTATAGTGAAATTAAGCTAGGTAGAGTAAAAGCCATCATTACTGGAGGAGTTGAATCTACCATCACACCTATGGCTGTAGCTGGATTTAATGCTATGAAGGCCCTTTCCACTAGAAATGATGAACCAGAAAAGGCTAGTCGTCCCTTTGATAAAGACAGAGATGGATTTGTAATAGGAGAAGGTTGTGGTTTACTTTTATTAGAGAGTTTAGAAAGTGCTTTAGAGAGAGGAGCTACTATTTATGCAGAAGTAGTTGGTTTTGGTGCCTCTTCTGATGCCTATCATATGACAGCACCTAAAGAAGATGGAGAAGGCATGGCTTTGGCTATGCAAAGAGCCCTAAAAGAAGCACATGTGCAACCAGAACAAATAGATCACATCAACGCTCATGGAACCTCAACTAAGTTAAATGACCTGTGTGAAACAAGAGCGATCAAAAAAGTTTTTGGCAGCCATGCTTATAATATTTTAATAACCGCAAATAAATCTATGATAGGACATACACTAGGAGCAGCTGGCGGTATTGAATCTGTATTCAGTGTTCTTAGTTTATATCACGACAAAATTCCTGGTACAACCAACCTAGAAACCCCAGATGAAGAATGCGATCTTAACTATTGTGCCAATGGTAGTGTCCAACAAGAAATAGAATTTGCCCTATGTAATTCTTTTGGATTTGGTGGGACTAATGGCTCTATTTTGTTTAAAAAATTTCGCTCATAGAAAATTTAACAAAATAAGCCAAGTTAAACCTTTATTTTTTAAAATTAAAAAATGTTAAAAATGTGAGGAGAGAGCATGTTATTAGAATTTTTACAAAAACATGATCCTGATTTGGCTAAGGCAATTTTTTTAGAAGAACAACGTCAGCTTAAAAAATTAGAACTAATCGCCTCAGAAAATTTTGCCTCTCCTGCTGTTAGATTAACTATGAGTAGTGTTTTAACTCATAAATATGCTGAAGGTTATCCTGGGAAAAGATATTATGGCGGATGTGAATTCGTAGATATGGCAGAAGACTTGGCTAGAGAACGGGCTAAGCAAATTTTTCAAGCCGAATACGCTAATGTTCAGCCTCATAGTGGTTCTCAAGCTAACATGGCTGTATACTTTGCGTGCCTAAAACCTGGCGATACTATTTTGGGGATGGATCTTTCTCATGGAGGGCACCTAACCCACGGAAGCCCTGTAAATTTTTCAGGGAAGCTATACAAAGTAGTATTTTACGGAGTAAATAAAGACACAGAGACTATAGATTATGCTCAAGTGGAAAAATTAGCTCAAGAACACAAACCAAAAGTCATTGTTGCTGGAGCTAGTGCTTATCCTAGAGAAATAGATTTTGCCAAGTTCAGAGCCATTGCAGACAGTGTAGGTGCAAAATTAATGGTAGATATGGCCCACATAGCAGGACTTATTGCAGCTGATTTACATCCTTCACCCATACCTTATGCTCATTTTACAACCACTACAACACATAAAACTCTTCGTGGACCAAGAGGTGGAATGATCTTAAGCTCTGAAGAGTTTGGCAAGACGTTAAATTCTCAGATTTTTCCAGGGATTCAAGGCGGTCCTCTTATGCATGTAATTGCTGCCAAGGCAGTGGCTTTTGGAGAAGCGCTAAAACCTGAATTTAAAGAATATCAAAAGTTAGTAATTAAAAATGCTCAAAAAATGGCTGAAGAGCTAAAAAATGCTGGTTTTAATTTAGTCTCTGACGGAACAGACAATCATCTTATACTCATTAACCTTACAAACAAAAATGTTACAGGAAAAGAAGCTGAAGAAGCTCTTGATAAAGCTGGGATTACAGTAAACAAAAACACCGTTCCTTTTGAAACCAAGTCACCTTTTGTAACTTCTGGCATTCGGGTAGGGACCCCAGCCATTACTACAAGGGGAATGCAACCCAAAGATATTGAAAAAATAGTTAAGTGGATTGTAGCAGCAATAGAATCTAAAGATAACGAAACCCAATTATCAGAAATTCGCAAAGAAGTAGAAAAATTTGCCAGTCAATTCCCTCTATTTGCGTGGTAAAATAAATGGAACGTATTTCTTGGGATGAATATTATATGGAAATCGCCAAGTTAGTGGCTAAAAGATCTACTTGTTTGCGCCGCAAAGTAGGAGCCATTGCAGTTAAAGATAAACGTATTTTAGCCACAGGATATAATGGAGCTCCTACTGGCTTAACTCATTGTTTAGATATAGGTTGCCTTAGGGAGCAATTGAATATTCCTTCTGGAGAACGCCATGAATTATGCAGAGGGCTCCATGCAGAGCAAAATGTTATTATTCAAGCTGCCTTGCATGGAGTAAGTTTAAAAGGGGCTTCTCTTTATTGCACTACTCAGCCGTGTCTTATTTGTACTAAAATGCTCATCAATTGTGGGATAAAAGCTATTTATTTTGCTGAAGGTTATCCAGATGAATTGGCTGTAGAAATGCTAAAAGAAGCCAAAATAAAATTTAAAAAACTAAAATAACCATATAATATCATTTCTACTTAGCTGCTCTATGACTGACAGACAAATCAAAACATTCATGAAAATGGCAATTTCCTTAGCAAAAAAAGGAAAAGGGAAAACAGCCCCCAATCCATGTGTAGGCGCAGTTCTAACTAAAGATGGACAAATTGTAGCAAAAGGATATCATCGGAAATATGGCTGTGCTCATGCAGAAGTAGAAGCTATTACTGATGCGAAAAAAAAAGGAATTGATACCTCTAAATGCTCCCTTTTTGTAACTTTAGAACCATGCAATCATTATGGCAAAACACCACCTTGTACTAAAGCTATATTAGAAGCAAAAATAAAAGAGGTTTATATTGGAACATTAGATCCTAACCCTAAAGTAAATGGTGGAGGTGCCCAATTTCTCCAACAACAGGGAGTAAAAGTTGTTTATCCTATTTTAGAAAAAGAATGCCAAAATTTGATCCGAGATTTTTATTGTTGGACTATTCAAAAAAGACCATTTTTTTATCTCAAATTAGCCTCAACTATAGATGGGAAAATTGCCACTTCTACGGGCGCCTCTAATTGGATTAGCTGTGAAAAATCTCGTAAATTAGTTCATAAATTGCGATCAAAAGTAAATGGAGTTTTAATTGGAGGTGGAACCCTTCGAAAAGATAATCCAAAACTTACTGTACGTTTAAAACACACCTCTTCTACTCCCAAGGCAATTATTTTAACAAAACATCTTCCTTCTAATCCCATACAATATTATCTAGGGAGTAAAAGACCACAGGAAACTATCTTTTTTGCTCTACAAAATAAAGACAATCAAAAAACAATAAACTCTTTTAAAAACCTGGGAATTAAAACGATTCTTGTACCTGAAAAAGATAACTTTTTAGACTTATATAAAGTTGCCTCCTGGCTTTTTCAAAACCAATACTACTATATACTAATAGAAGGCGGTGGATTTATTGCTCAGAGCTTCTTTTTCAATCATCTAGTAGATGAATTTTGGCTTTTTCTTGCACCAAAAATTATGGGGGACCAAGCAGGTATTTCTAGCTTTTGGGGAAGAAAGGCAAACTCTATTCAAGATTGTTTGTCCTTGAAACTAAAAAAACATCGAAAAGTAGATCAAGACTTATTACTTATTTTTCAACCAAGAGATTAAAATATGTTTACAGGTATTATTGAAGACATTGGACAAATTCTTGAAATTAGTCCTACTCTAAAAGAAAAAAGATTAGTAGTAAAAACATTTAAATTCTCTGAGTTTAAAAAAGGAGAAAGCATTGCAGTAAATGGAGTGTGCCTTACTGTAGAAAACTTTGGCCATAATTACTTTGAAGCTTATGCTTCAGAAGAAACACTAAAACGAACCAACCTGCAATTTCTTAAATCAGGAGACAAAGTTAACCTAGAAAAAGCCTTACAACTAAACTCTAGAATAGGCGGACATCTTGTTTCTGGGCATGTAGATGGCCTAGCAGAAGTAGTAGAAATTACTCCCAAAGGAGAATCAACCATTTTCACCTTAAAATTTTCTAGTGATCTAAGCCCTTTTATTATTCCCAAGGGTTCAGTAGCCTTAGATGGCATTAGTCTTACAGTAAACACTTGTGGTTCTGGTTATCTTACAGTAAACATTATTCCTGCAACTAAAAAAGAAACCACCATTTCTATTTGGCAAAAAGGGACCTTAGTTAATCTAGAAACAGACTTAATAGGCAAGTATGTGCATAGTTTTTTAACTCACTCAAATAGTGAAAAAAAATCCAAACCTGATAGTGGAATTACTTTGGATTTTTTACAAAAATATGGATTTTAAAGAGGTCAAAAATGAAGTGTAGTGTAGAAGAAGCAATTGAAGATCTTAAACAAGGCAAAATGATTATTTTAGTAGATGACGAAGACAGAGAAAATGAGGGAGACCTTACTATAGCTGCAGAAAAGGTTACTCCAGAAGCTATTAATTTTATGGCAAAATATGGTCGTGGTCTTATTTGTTTAGCTATGGCACCAGAATTAATCGACAAATTAGAATTACCAATGCAACCTCAACGCGGAGGATCTCGCTTTGGCACAGCCTTTACTGTATCTATTGAAGCCAGAGATGGAGTAACCACTGGAATTTCTGCTCATGACAGGGCAACTACCATTCTCACTGCGATTAAAGATGATGTCTCGCCTCAAGATATTGTAACTCCTGGTCATATTTTCCCCCTAAAAGCTAGAAAAGGAGGGGTCTTACAACGTGCAGGACAAACAGAAGGAAGTGTGGACTTAGCCCGATTAGCAGGCCTTAAGCCAGCTGCTGTAATCTGTGAAATTATGAAAGATGATGGCACCATGGCTAGAATGCCAGACCTAGAAGAATTCGCCAAAGAACATGACTTAAAAATCTGTACAATAGAAGATTTGATTCGCTATAGAATGCGTTTTGATTCTCTGGTAAAAAAAGTAGCAGAAGCTCACCTACCTTCTGCTTATGGGAACTTTAAAATCATTGCCTTTGAAAGCGAAACAGATAAAGAAACGCACATTGCTTTAGTTAAAGGGACATGGGACAAAGACGAACCAGTTCTAGTCAGAGTGCATAGCGAATGCTTAACAGGAGATGTTTTTGCATCTCTACGCTGTGATTGTGGAAGTCAACTGAAATCAGCTATGCAAATGGTAGAAAAAGAAGGTAAAGGGGTTATCCTTTATATGCGCCAAGAAGGTAGAGGTATTGGTCTTGCCAATAAAATCAAGGCATATGCCCTGCAAGAACAAGGGAAAGACACTGTAGAGGCAAACTTAGCCCTTGGCTTTCCACCAGATTTAAGAGACTATGGCATAGGCGCACAAATTCTAGTAAGTTTGGGCATAAGCAAAATGCGTCTCATGACCAATAACCCCAAAAAAATCGTAGGCTTAGAAGGGTACGGATTAGAAGTTGTAGAGCGAGTGCCTATCGAAATTAAACCATGTGAAGAAAACTTCTGTTATCTTAGAACTAAAAGAGATAAATTAGGACACCTTTTAAACAACATAACAAAATAAAGTTTTATTCTCAGAAATAAAATTTTAAGAGGAGATAAAAAATGTTGAACCTAAAGACCATTGAAGGAAAATTGGAAGCTAAAGGTCTTAAGATTGCCCTTGTGGCCAGCAGATTTAATGACTTTATTGTAGACAAGCTCATTGCAGGGGCAGTAGATTATTTAACTAGACATGGTCTAGAAAAAGAGGACCTAACCTTGGTTAGAGTTCCTGGCGCATTTGAACTTCCTCTTGTGGCCAAAAAGTTAGCTAAAAGTAAAAAATTTGATGGGGTAATCTGTTTAGGAGCAATCATTAGAGGAGCCACTCCTCATTTTGATTATGTTGCCGCAGAAGCTAGCAAAGGAATTGCCCTAGTTAGCTTAGAAACAGAAACTCCTGTTGGTTTTGGGGTACTTACCACAGATACATTAGAACAAGCCATTGAACGCGCAGGAAGCAAAGCTGGAAACAAAGGAGCTGAAGCAGCCCAAGCTCTTTTAGAAACTATTAGGGTAATGGAACAGATCTAATGCAGGAAACAAGTCCAAAATTAGATAAAACTCCTTCAAGAAGAAAACAACGGGAATTTGCTTTTCAAGTTCTGTATGCACTTAATTTTAGCTTACAGAGTGAATGCCCAGAAAAAATATTAAAACAATTACAACTCAGTTTAGACAACTTCCCAGATAAAAGAAAAAATAATTTTTATCCAGACCAAGCTGTTTTTGCCTGGGAACTTATAAATGGAGTAATCCAAAACTTATCCCAAATAGATGACCATATTGCAAGATATTCTACTAACTGGAAAATAAATCGAATAGCAAAAATAGAACTTACTATTTTAAGACTAGCTACATTTGAACTTCTATTTAGGCCAGATATACCACCTAAAGTAAGTATTAATGAGGCTGTGGAATTAGCTAAAAATTTTGGGGATTTACATTCTAAGACATTTGTAAATGGTATTTTAGATGCCATTGCTAGGGATATAAACAATGGTCAACTTGGGCTTGATAGATAAATATACACTTTTGCCCCAACCTGCATTAATTTTAAAATTACATAAAAGCCAAAATAAAGCTAAAACTATCTTAAAAATAGATGCTAATAAAACTGCATGGCTTCAGTTATTTTTTCACCCCAGCCAACCTTTTGGAGAAGTATTATTTGAGGCCATTTCTGGCTTAAATGTAAAACACATCTGCTTTGATCCCACGGTATTGGTTAGCATTTATAAACTTTCTTTAATCGATGCTTTAACTAAATGGGGAGAAAGTATTTGGCCAAGTTTTAAAAAATGGGATGGCACATTCTTTTTTTTAGTAAAAAATTATTCTTTGGAAGAAGTTTTCACTAAATGGATAAAAAAATTTACTCACGTTTGCTTTAAAGAAAAATACGATTTAAGAGAAAGTAAAAATTCCACAACAAAGATAAACTTCAATAACTCCATATCCCTATCAACAACTACTTAAAAAGCGAGGAGAACCTATGGACAAGAAAAATTACAATCCTCAAGAAATTGAACTTAAATGGCAAAAAATTTGGGAAGAAAAAGAATATTTTAAGGTAAAAGATGATTCTAAAAAACCAAAATATTATGTTCTAGAAATGTTTCCCTATCCATCAGGACGTATCCACATGGGCCATGTTAGAAACTATTCCATAGGCGATGTAGTGGCTCGCTTAAAAACAATGCAAGGATATAATGTATTACATCCTATGGGGTGGGATGCTTTTGGGCTTCCTGCAGAAAATGCAGCTATAAAACGCAATGTTCATCCAGCAAAATGGACCTATGAAAATATTGATTATATGCGCAAGGAGTTAAAAAGACTTGGTTATTCTTATGACTGGGACAGAGAAATCGCTACCTGCCATCCCAAATATTACAAATGGGAACAACTATTTTTTCTCAAATTATGGGAAAAAGGGCTTGTTTATCGTAAAAAATCACCTGTAAACTGGTGTCCTGGATGTCATACTGTGCTTGCCAATGAACAAGTGGAAGAAGGCCTCTGTTGGAGATGTAGCTCTGTAGTAGAACAAAAAGAATTAGAACAGTGGTTTTTAAAAATTACTGATTATGCAGAAGAATTACTTGCGGATCTTGAAAAATTAAAGGGCGGCTGGCCAGAAAAAGTATTGGCCATGCAAAAAAATTGGATTGGAAAAAGTGAAGGTGTGGAAATCGATTTTCAAGTAGATGGCGAAGCCACTAAAATTAGGGTATTTACCACCAGACCAGACACTCTTTTTGGAGCTACCTTTATGAGTATGGCCCCAGAACACCCCCTTGTTCCAGCTCTTATTTCTGGAACTAACCAAGAAAAGGCTTGCAAAGAATTTATTGAAAAGACAAAAAGATTAGACAAAATTATAAGAACTTCTGAAGACTTAGAAAAAGAAGGAGTATTCACTGGAAGATACTGTATCAATCCTGTTACAGGAGCAAAAATGCCAATTTACTTGGCAAATTTTGTCTTAGCAGAATATGGAACAGGAGCTGTAATGGCTGTTCCTGCCCATGATCAAAGAGACTTTGAATTTGCTAAAAAATATAATTTACCCCTTAAAGTGGTTATTCAACCTAAAAATGAAACTCTAGATCCTTCTTCTATGACTCAAGCCTATACAGAACAAGGCTTTTTAGTTAATTCAGGCGAATTTAATGGCTTATTTAACGAAGATGCAAAAGTGGCCATAGCTAAATACCTTGAAGAGAAAAATTTAGGCAAAAGAACTGTCAATTATCGCTTAAGAGACTGGAATATATCTCGCCAACGCTACTGGGGAGCCCCTATCCCTGTAATTTATTGCCCCAAGTGTGGTTTAGTCCCAGTAAAAGAAGAGGATTTGCCAGTAGTTTTACCCTTAGACGTTAAAACTAAAGAAGATGGACGCTCTCCATTACCAGAATATAAAGAATTTGTAGAAACAACCTGTCCTAAATGTGGCGCTAAAGCTAAAAGAGAAACAGATACTATGGACACTTTTGTTGAATCTTCATGGTATTTTCTACGCTATACCTCTCCTCGCAAAGAAGATGCACCATTTGACCCCAATAGTTTAAAGTATTGGTTACCAGTAGACCAATATATTGGAGGCGTAGAACACGCAATTTTGCATCTTCTTTATTCTCGTTTCTTTGTAAAAGTTCTGCGCGACTTAGGATATATAGATCTTGATGAACCTTTTAAAAATCTCCTTACCCAAGGGATGGTTTTGAAAGATGGCGCTAAGATGTCTAAATCTAAAGGAAATGTTGTAGATCCAGATGAAATGATTCAAAAATATGGAGCAGATACTGTAAGACTTTTTTGCCTTTTTGCAGCTCCACCAGAAAAAGACATGGAATGGAGTGATCAAGGTATTGATGGTTCATTTAGATTTTTAAATCGTCTCTGGCGAGTTATCATAGAACTGCTTCCTATACTTTCTCCAGTAGGTGCTGCCTGCAAAATAGATAAAAATAACCTTTCTCCTAATGCCAAAAAATTACTCTTTAAAGAACATCAAACCATAGACAAGGTGACCAGAGACCTAAAGGGAAAATTTCAATTTAATACAGCTATTGCCGCTGTAATGGAGTTAGTAAATCTTATTTATCTGGTAAAAGATGAACTTAAACAAGATGAAATAGGAGCTAAACTTCTCTCTTCTGCCTTAAGTTCAGTGTGCTGCTTACTTTATCCTATTGTGCCTCATATTTGCGAAGAATTGTGGCAAATGATTGGATATAAAGAACACTTGGCAATAACTAGCTGGCCAAAAGCAGATCCAGAAGCATTACAACAAGATACTTTAACTATTGTTATTCAGGTAAATGGGAAACTTAGGGGCAAAATAGAGGTTGCCGCAAATATCTCTGACGAAGAAGTAAAAGCCAAAGCACTAGAAGATAGCAATGTACAAAAACACGTTCAGGGAAAAACAATAGTAAAAACTATTGTAGTACCTAAAAAATTAGTAAATATTGTAGTTAAATAAATGTATTTAAAATCTTTTATTTTATCTATAGCTATTGGTTTAATAACTTTGGGTTGTGGCTATCACTTTAGTGCTACAATTCCTATTATTTTTCCCAATAACGCCAAAACTATAATTATTCAAAAAGTTATCAACCCATCTCAGGAATCATGGCTAGAAGGAGAAATAAGAAGCTTTTTAAATGAAGAAATTACTAAAAGAAGCAACGCTAAAATCATCAGTCAAAATACTGCGGATTTAAGTCTAATTGTAAGAATAGAACATATAAGCACTTCAGAACAAACAAAAGAAGAAAACGATTTAACTTTTAAATATGCAGCAAAAGTAAGTTTATCTTTAATTTTTAAAGATTCAAAGGGAGTTGTTGTCTTAAAAACTAAACCGACTACTTATAGTGAAAGTTATACTTCTGAGGCAGAAAAAAAAGAGGCTCTTGCAAAAGCAGTAGATGAGTGCTTACGTTTAGGATTAAATCAACTGAGTAACAATGATTTTTAAATAAAAAAATGCCTAAGCCTCACAAACCTAATTTTTTGTTTTTTATAAGCCCAGATAGTGGGATATTAAACATACGTCTTGCCAAAACAATTAAACAATTTCAGCTCGAACATTGGGAAAAAAAAGTATTTTGGGCAGACGAGCCTTTAGAGTCAGAATTTTGGAACTCCATTTCTACAGCTAACTTATTTGGACCTGGAAAAGTTGTAGTAGTGCGTCTAGCGAACAAGCTTAATAAGGGATTCTGGGATCAAGTAAAACCTTATCTTACTACAACTAACAAATCTTCTCTAAGTATCTTTTTTTTTGAACAGGAATGGTCAACTAAAGAACCTCCTTGGCCAGCTTGGTTTAAAAAACATGCTCTATATCAACTAGCTCAAAAAAATAAATGGATATTTAGCTCTAAAGGACTCAACCGAAAAAATATTGCCCAATTCATTCAAAATTATTTTGTAGAAAAAAAAATAACCATTCCCCCTATACTCCTAAACAAATTAAGCCAACTTTTGCCTCTTGATTCTACATACTGTCTACATGAACTGGAAAAATTAGAAATTTTAGCCTCTGCAGATCAAGAAGTAAAAGAAGAACATCTTCAAATTTTAAATTTAGAGATAGATGAAAATATTTTTGACTTTATAAATCTTCTTTTAACCTCTCCCCACTCCTTTAAAACCTGGCTCTATAAAAACAGCTACCTGGGTCAGGAAGAAAATATAATTTTCCCCTTACTCTCGCTTTTAGAAAGAGAGGCCAAAATATTATGGATGCTCTATTTTGGAGAAAAGGTATATCTACCTAATTTTGTCCAACAAAGAAAAAAAAATCTTGCTCTAAAACTGGGGCCTAGCAAAATAGGATTCTTGTTTGACTTGTGTTTAGACTTGGAACTAAAAATAAAAACAGGGCAAATAACACCATCAGAATCACTAGATTATCTAATATTTAAAATAAGTAATCTAAAAAAAGGAGAGCTCCATGACTAAACCTATGACTATACCAGAAATAATACAAACAAAAGGTAAACGAAAACTATCTATGCTAACTGCTTACGACTACCCAACAGCCCTTCTTTTAGATAAATGCCAAATAGATATGATTTTGGTTGGAGATTCTTTGGCTATGGTAGTATTAGGACATAAAGACACTTTAGCTGTCACTATGGAAGAAATGCTCCACCATACAAAGGCCGTAAGTAGAGCTGTAAAATACTCTGTGGTCATAGGAGATATGCCATTTATGTCCTATCAAATAAGTCCAGAACAAGCAGTTGAAAATGCTGGGAGATTTTTAAAAGAAGGTGGAGCTCAAGCTGTGAAATTAGAGGGAGGAGCAACAGTTATTCCTCAAATAAAAGCCATCATCAATGCTGGCATTCCTGTACAAGGCCATCTAGGACTAACACCTCAAAGCATCGCCCAATTAGGAGGATTTAAAGTTCAAGGGAAAACAGCCAAAGCAGCCAAAAAACTCATAGAAGATGCTAAAGCTCTGGAAGAAGCGGGTTGTTTTAGTATAGTATTAGAAGCAATTCCAGCGCCTATAGCTAAATTAATCACAGAAAATATTTCTATACCTACTATTGGTATAGGTGCGGGAAAGGACTGCGATGGACAAGTTTTAGTATTTCACGATTTAGTAGGCATGTTTGATAGATTTGTTCCCAAATTTGTAAAACAATATTTAAACCTTAACCCAGAAATAGAAAATGCCGTAAAACAATTTAAAAAAGAAGTAGAAGAAGAAAAATTTCCTCAACACGAACACTGCTTTTCTATAAATGAAAAAGAATTAAAAGAGTTAAAAGAAAGTTAGCTCTTTATTTTTTCCAACATTGCATTACTGGAGCTTTATACTTACTTTCTGTAAAAATAACAACACAATGATGAACAGGCTCTTCTTGAGTGTCAAATTCATATACTCTTACATTTAAGCCTACCACGTCTAAAGCATAAGTTTTGGAAGGCTTTACTTCTTTTAAGGTCAAAGAGTTAATAGATGTCCAAATGCCTGCACTAGCAATAGTGCTTATAACCAAAGCCAATAACACTATGATTACCCATAAACTTTTTCTCATTTTTAATTTCTCCTTATGTTATTTACTTTTTTTAATTTTCTCACTTAACCTTCTTTTTATCAAAACTTAAATTATATCTTGTACCTGCATAATATTTTTTAGCTTCAATATCACATAACAAAAGAATCCTCGACGTCACAAAAAAGTACGTCGAGGATTCTTTTAACAAGTATTCTACAAAATTATAAACTTCAACTTAAATTTTTACGCTATAATCCAATATTTTGCTGTCCTTTGTTCCAATTCCTCAATACTAGCTGGGGCATCGCTACCCACATAAGGAATTACAAAATACTTTACCTTTTCTGTTTCTTCCACAACCCTAATTTCCACATCTTCAGGAACATCAATTCCCTTTTCTTTTAATACTGCTTTGGGATTTTCCTTGAATTTTGCCATAAGTTCAGCATCGGAAAGTAGGCTTAATAAAAGTTCTTTTTCTTTCATCTTACGCCTCCTTTTTTTAATAAAATATATGTGAATATATGTGTTTTTTTATTTACAAAAAAAAATCTCCAAAATCCATAAAAAATTAATGTCTTCGTTCAAAAAACTATATTTATTTCAATTTTATCTGGGTCAAACGAGCCTTATGATACCATTCAAAGGCTATTTTTGAAATTTTTAATGCTATTATGACAACAAAAAAACAAGAAAAAAACCAAACAAAATCATTGGGTGATTGCTTTAATCCAAAAACGACAAGAATAGGCGGAAGCAATATAGCTCCAACACATAAAAGAGAAACGCTTCCAAATATAAGATACGAAAATTTTTCCTTCCAAGAAATTTTTGGCCTATCTTTGTTTAAAACAATTGAAAACAAAAACTGTTTTAAATAATTCCATGATTTCTTCCTTAAATTGGGGATATTCAACATATCAGAAAGGATATAATAACCATCTGTTTCAAAAAAAGGTATCATATTAACCAAAGAAAAATAAAAAAGTAAAATACTCATCAATCCACATACGCCAGCATATATATCTAAATTCTGCCGTGTAAAAAAAATATGAGCCCAACCATAAATACACGAAACAGTAAGATCAGACAACGGTCCAGCAAAAGAAACCATTATTCTCTTCCATCGCGATGGAAACGCCCAGGAATCAGTGGTATCTGCAAATGCGCATATAAAACCATAATAAAAAAGGATGCCCAGAGCATGAATACGCCCTCCAAATCGTTTACATACTACAGCATGCGATAATTCATGAAAAATAATATGCACATTAAGTAATAAAAGACTAACTAGTCCAATTAGCCCTCCTGCGCGCGAAAAAAGCAAATATGCCTTACCAGAAATAGATTCAACAGCTCTGAAGTTAAATACAAGAATATGAAAAGAAGAAAATATTAAAACAAAAGCAACAACAACCACAAAAGGAGACCATAACCAACCTAAGTAACGATGTACAAATGAAACAAAGCTATCTGGATGTGGGATAGAATATTGAAAGCGCAACAGCTTTTGCAAAAATTTATTCTGCTTTGTATTTGTTAGGGTGGAACCCTTTGCAGTAATACGGTATCCAGGTAATAAAATACCTCGCTTTATAAGCTCTTCTATCATACCACCAACTACTTTTGGGTGGACAATTCCGAACTTTTCTACATACAAACGATAAATTTCTCTCACATTGCGTTTGCCATCTACAGCATTGAGTATAAACATCATTTCTTTTGTCATTCTAAATGCATTTCTAACTCCTTCTATCGTAACAATGCCAACATCTTCTCCCACGATTTTTATATTCACTCCTTTTCTTTGAATAGGGACAAGACCTAAAAAATATAATTCTCCAGGACTACCTGAAGGCCTTGCATACTGAACAAAACTTACTCGTTTCCATCCGCCAATTTCTGTCCACTCTGCTTTATCTACCCACTCCACAACTACACGATGCCAAAACACCTCTGGAGCTATTTCATGTCCTGGGAATTTATCACTTTTAGATTCTTTATGCTCAAAATAAGGCTCTATGGGGACTTTGGCAGAAAACTTTACATTTACTTTTATCCATCCTTCCCATGGCTCGACTTCAATATTTATTTTTTCTCTCAAACTATTTTCAATAGAAAACAGCACAATAGCTTCGATTAACTCACTAACAGCAAAAAGAAATCTTAAAAGTATTTTATCAGCAAGCCCTGATCTTACAGCCCATTGCTTTACAAATTCTGTTGCTTTACGAACATTTGAAAGCTCAGGATTAATAATTAAATACGTGTCACGCATTTCAGTATTATTCATAAAAAATTAATTTTATCCCCTCTATACTCTTGAATTAAACCAAAATTTTTGCCAGTTTCAAGAAAGGAACATCAAATGCGATGCAGCCTTCAAGGATACAATTCTTGGTAGGTCTATAGCCTACACTTGCAAACTTTTTATGAGGAAACAAGAGAGATAATAAAAAACGATAACAACTTTGTAAATCTTATGTTTTCCTAATTTCAATCCCTTTTTGCCTCAAAAACTACCCCAAAACACCCTTATAACAGAGAATAAAAGCTCTTCTTAGGCTTGAATTTTTTCATACCTAAATCAAAAAATTTGTTTTTACTTTTTTTAATCTTCTAAAATTAAATTTTTTTTATCAATATTTAAACCATATCGTGTACCTGCATAACGTTTTTCAGACTCAATAAGTCCAATTGAGCCAAATACTTTTTTTATTTTTCTGTTTATTCTTGATCTATGAGGAAAAAACCAACTTTTAATATCCCCTTTTTGTTTAAGTTGATAAAGTTGAGCTGAATTAGGATTCCAATGCCCTTTAATCTTATTTAAAAATCGAATTAACACATCTACATCCAAATCATATACAGAAACAAAACATTTTGTACAATTTAAAATACATTTATTTTGAGGACAATCAAGTTTCTTTTTTACAAAAAAACAATATAACGCCATTTCCATTGGAGTTAGCTCAACCATTCTATTTCCATACACTAAAGTTCTTTTTCCTATGTTTACATGTAATTTCAAAGATTTATTAATAGTTTCTTGTACATATTTAACTTGTTTAGCAAAAGAAATTTTTTCTATATCTTTTACTACACCTAAAGGCCTTAATCTTACAAAAGGAACTTTATATAGTACCAATTTTGCATCTTTACTGGAAAAATAAGTTAATTTCCCACTTTTTGAATCAACAGAAACAATTTGCTTTTCTATTTTAGGGGGAAAATAGAATTCTGGATGATTTTCAAACTCTTTATTAACCAATACATGAAAAAGTTCATCATTTTCTTTAGCATAAAACTGCATTGCCATACCTAAATAAAAGCTCATTGTCTTGCGTCCACCAGAAAGACAAGCATAGACTTGATTTTCTTGAGGCAAACAAAGATTTCTTACAATGGCTAAAATTAAATCCATCATCTTCAGATTATTATTCTTAGTCTCAAAATTATCTAGATATTCTTTTTGAAAATCCACTACATGAATACAAGACTCATCAAAAAATATATTCAAATTATATTCTTTACATAATAAGTTAAATTTACCCTGCATTGGATGCAATAAACTTTCTAAAATATGCATCTTGCCTCTAGAAGTAGTAATAATTTCTAATTTATCAGGAATAAATTGGGGCTCGTAATGAGCTAAACAATAAACTGCTTCTGTGATAACTTGAGGGGTTAAACCACAAAGACAAAGTAAAATTCTATTTTTCAAATAATCTCTACCTCTGGGATAACAATATGGCGTTCACACTGGCCAAGCACAAAACTTTTTTCAAAACACTTTCCACACAAACGAAAATATTTTACAGAATCTTCCTTTTTGTTGATAATATTTTCTATTTCTCTTTGCAATCTTTTTAAATGACTTAGCTCAAGTTGACATTCAAAAACCGACTTTTGCACTCTTTTTCCATAACCTTCCATTACCTTGGCAACTCTGGACAATCGCCTTGAATTTCTAATATCGTAAATAACTACTACCCACATTAGTAAACCCAAAACTCTTTATCTATCCAAATATAACCTTGCCCAGCAATGCTAATTTTAGGCCTACATTCTCTACAAACAGGATAAACAATTAAAGAATCTTCTTCTAAATCTAAAATATCTTTTATTCCTGCAATCATTTTATTTATTTGTTCTAGATCTAAATCGCACTCAAATACAGAATACTGAACAGGAACTCCAAAATCTTTTAAAAATTTATGAATTCTGCTCAATCGTCTTGGAGAGCAAACATCATAAGCTACTACATATAACATATTATCTACTTTGAAATGGAATATATTTTGTATATTCTCCTCTTAAATAAGAGGCGTAATGTTCTACTTGAGCATAAATAATTTCTCTTAAACTAAGACGTTTTTCTTTGCGTTGATAGTAAATTTGTTTGCTCAAGCGACTTTCAAGTCTTTTTAAAAAAAGTCTTTTTGCCTCTGTTTTTAATAATACTCTTGTTGCAGTATCTGGCTCATTTGCTATATTATCTGCTTCTTCTTGCTCAATATCTTGAATTCCGTTGGACATGAATTTATCCTTTAAAGGATCTATTTGTTCAATAATAGCTGAATCACTATCTTCTGGCTTAAATTTTTCAAAAACAAAACTATCT
Organism: Desulfonauticus submarinus; assembly: GCF_900104045.1. Taxonomy (NCBI): domain Bacteria; kingdom Pseudomonadati; phylum Thermodesulfobacteriota; class Desulfovibrionia; order Desulfovibrionales; family Desulfonauticaceae; genus Desulfonauticus; species Desulfonauticus submarinus. Next base: position 3,118 of record NZ_FNIN01000012.1, on the reverse strand, counting down.
TTTTTTAGTATTTTAAGATTAAAGCAGGCTAAAACAGTCATATCTACTATAGGTGTTCTAAATTCCTCCATCAAATCTAAAGCCAAAGACGCTCGACCATAATTTAATGAATGCAATGCCCCAAAAGCAGGATCAAGACCTACTGCATAACATGCCCCAAGAACAATATTAAACAACACAGTATAACCAAACGATAAACAAGCATTTACAGGATCTGTAGGAGGCCTTTTAACTCTTTTTTTAAATTTTAAATTTTGAGAAAACCCCTCTCGATAAGCTCTAAAATACTCTTTAGATGCTTGCCCCTCAAATCCTCGCAAGCTCTCTACATCTTTAACATTGGGCAAAAGAAATAATATTTTATTTAAATTATCTGCAACTTGTTGAAATACAGGCTTTTTCAAAACCCTACCCATACGTAAGACAAAAGTACGCATGTTTGAAACCTTTCCTCTTACAATTGAACATGCTGTTTGAAGAGAAAAATCTTTATCCTTGCTTTTTTCATATTGTCGCAAACGCAAAAATAAATTTTTAGGGAATTCACCTAAAAAAGAACCAACAAACCTACCTTGTCTTGTTAAATAAACCAAATCTATATTATTTCTAAAAATATGCATTAAGGCTGCATGAGTAATTTCCACTTTTCCAACAATAATTAAACGCTCTAAATTAAAAGTATATATGTTTTGCTTAAAATTTTCAGCTTTTACTAAAAGATGATTCCCTTCTAAATGCACTTTGCTATGAGGCTTTGTTATATAAACTACAGCCATCGTTTACCCCTACTTTTTTGTTGACCTAAATTATTTCTTTTTTTTATAGTCATTAACCTATTTTTTTAAAAAAATTAAAAAAACAATATTGCTGCAATATTGTTTTTAACTTAAAAAATAATTTTGCAATATACTCTTATGAAAGGAGGAATAATGAAGCAACTTCATATTATGTTGGTTTCTGACCAACCTATCCCAAATTTTATGCCCCTACTCTTAACAAAATTCAAAGCTGAAAAGGTTGCTTTACTTACTTCAAAAGATAAACTTCTTAAATCTAACATCTTAAAAAAGAACATAGAGAAATTCAGCATGGTAGAAATATATAAAATTCTTCCTTACAATTTGGAACAAATAAGAAAACAGCTTTCTAATATAGTAAATAAATACAAATCAAAATATAAAATATATTTAAATCTCACAGGCGGGACAAAAATAATGACTATGGCTGGATTTGAAATCTGTAAAACATTTAACTTGAATAGTTATTATATCAATACATATCAAAAACAAATTATTCATCTTACTCCAAAATACGATATAGAAACTTTGCCTTCTAATCTAATCAACATGACACAATATTTTAACCTTTATGGATATGAAGTTAATAAAAAAAGTCCATCTAAACCAAAAAATAACCATTTAAATGCAATAAATAAAATAATTGCTCAACCAAAATTATTTAGCCGAGCAATAAAAACACTTAATTTCCATGCTAGTGAATCCAGAAACAAACAAGATTTAACTTTTAAAGTACCTACAATGACAACTGCTATGAAAAAATTATTATCAATTTTAAAAGAAAATAATATTCTACAACAAATAAATAGGAATGTTTTTAAATTTACTTCATTTAAAAATCTAGAATTTTGCAATGGTGGTTGGCTAGAAGAATATACCCTTTATACTGTTAGCCAAATAAATAAGATTTATGACTTTGCTGGCACATTTAAAGTCAAAAGAGAAAATACAGAAAACGAAATAGATGTTGCTTTTTGTTGCGACAACAAATTGTTTTTAATTGAATGCAAAACAAAAACTTTTAGAAATCACAAATCAGCCTCTACAACCGAACCCATATACAAATTAGATTCTTTACGCCAAATAATGGGTGGGACATTTGGACAAGCTATGCTTATATCCTTTCATCAACTATCCTCCTCTTTATTAGAGCGCTGTAATCTATTAAACATAAAAACAAGCTATGGAAACAGTTTAAAAAATCTCAAAAACATTATTAGTGATTGGATTTCATAGAGGTAACTAATGTCTAAAAAAGGTGTAAAAAGATTCTTTATAGTTCTTTTATATTCATGTCGTGGCCTTTTGTTTATTTTGGGAGTATGTCATCTATTGTCATTAGTAATACCAAGAAATAAATTTAATCTAGATAATCTAATTATAAATCCTGTATTTTGGTTAATTGTATGTGTTGTAGTATTTTATGTTGAACTACTTATAGATGAAATTAAAAAAGATTAACAAAATATAATATAAACATTAATCCCAACAATACTCTATTATTTTATTTTGGTTGACAAAAACTTCATAACAACTTGGATTTTGTTTAACTACTAAACAAAGTGCTTTGGTTATTTTAGATGGAAGATAAATCAAAAATACAGAATCTAAATATAACATCCCATCTGTATCAGATATTTCTATATAATTAATTTTAGAATCCTTGGGGATATTGCCTAAATTTTGAGATAAAATTAATAAAAGTTTTGGTTTAAAGGTATTTCTAATTGTTCTAGGAATTTTTATAACTTCTACAAAATCTTTAATTGTTGTTTGGATGATTTCTTTTATCTGTTTCATTTATCCTCTCCTTGTATAATAAAATTTTCACAATCCATCGAACCACATTTCTTTCCTCCTTTTTAGCTTAAAGATAGTTAAATAGGGAAAAAACAATATTGAGACAATATTAATTATTAAATTTATATTTATTGCTAAAAATATGATAATCTAAAAGTCAACGCTCCATTTAATTTTTCAATAAAAATTTCAATAAAAAATATAAAACAAGGTAGCTTTGATAGCTTTAAACTATTATCTCAATCCTTTTTTCATCAAGGGACAATTCAAATCTAAAAGCAATTGGATAACATACAACACTTATTGGAAAACTGTCTCAATCCTTTTTTCATCAAGGGACAATTCAAATGCGTGGAGCGCCCAGAAAAGGCCTTCGATTATGAAGGCCAGTCTCAATCCTTTTTTCATCAAGGGACAATTCAAATACAGACTGGAGCGCTCTTTTATTTTTGGGAGAAAAATAGATGGGTCTCAATCCTTTTTTCATCAAGGGACAATTCAAATGGGAATTTTATAGAAAC
>NZ_FNIN01000011.1 GCF_900104045.1 Desulfonauticus submarinus | reverse complement strand
CTTTTGCTCTTTCTTATCCAAGGTCTTAAAAGTTTCTTGAAGAGCTGTAGCAGTATCCATGAAGATAGGACCACGTCCTTCTTTCATCTCTTTGAGCATCATGTGGTTACGCAAACAAGTAGGAATAACTGGACCATGAGCATAACCTTTTTCTTCATACTGCTTGAGCATATCGCGGTTGGTCTGACAGTAATCTTCACCCTTAGCGTTGGTTGCTTTTGCTTTAAAAAGCAAGAACCAAGCACCTACAGGACCATAACCATCTTTAAAACGAGCAGGAACAAATCTGTTTTCCATCATGGTCATCTCTGCTCCAACTTGAGAACAGAGAGTATAAGTAGAACCAGCATTCCATACAGGATACCATGCACGGCCCATACCTTCACCAGTGGAACGAGGACGATAAATATTAACAGCACCACCACAAGCTACCAACATTGCATTACATTTAATGATGTAAACTTTATTTTCACGTAAAGAAAAGCCAACAGCACCAGCAATGCGGTTAGGTACATTAGCATCTAAGAGAAGCTTTACAATAAAAAGCCTTTCAATATAACCAGTGGCCTTGCCATCTTCTTCTCTAAATTCACCCAAAGCATTCTTAGCAGCTTCAGCAACAATACATTTATAAGACTCACCATTAATCATAATCTGCCAACGACCAGAACGAACTGGTTTGGCTCCATTGCGAACTTGCAAACCTTTTTTCTTTGCTTGAGCACCATCTAAACGTTTACCTTCATCGGTTTGAACCCAGAGAGGAAGACCCCATTCTTCAAAAAGATGAACAGAATCATCAACGTGACGACCAAGATCAAAGATAAGGTCTTCACGAACAATACCCATCAAGTCAGTTCTTACCATGCGAACATAATCATCAGGAGTATTTTCGCCTAAATAAGTATTAATAGCAGAAAGACCCTGAGCAACAGCACCAGATCTTTCTAAAGCAGCCTTATCTACCAAAAGAACTTTTACACCATATTTATCAGCCCATCTTTTGGCCTCAAAAGCAGCACCACAACAACCCATACCACCACCGACGAGCAATACGTCGGTTGTCAATTCTACAACTTCGGGTTCAGCCAAAGGCAACCCTAATGGTTTGGCCTTAGCAGGAATCTGAGGCATATCTTTACCCTCCTTAGTTTATTTTCTAGTTAATTTGTTATTTTCTGAACTTAGGATCAACCCAGGTTTCTACCAAGTCAGCATTAGCAACTTCGTACTTCTTACCCAAAACCTCAATTGGTTTCTTCAACTCAGTCTCAGTGAAAAGAAGCTCATTATCTAAATCGCCTGCTTCAGGTTTTCCTTCATAAGGCTTGATAGAACCTTCATCAGTGGTTCTGATAGGGAATTTGAAACGCTTAATGTTGCCGTTTCTAAATTGAATTGTCCACATAATGTCAGAAGCACTGCGCATAGGAATACTAGTACCACCCATAGGAGCAAAGTCAGCATAAGGACGAGCCTCAATAGCACCCTGAGGACAAATCTTTACGCAGGAATAACATTCCCAGCAAGCATCAGGTTCTTGGTTATAAGCTTTCATTTCCTCAGGATCCAAGATCATAAGATCATTGGGGCAGATGTACATACAAGCAGTCTTTTCTCCACCCTTGCAGCCGTCACATTTGGCTGGATTAACAAAGGTTGGCATAATTCATCCTCCTCTAATATAGTTTTGTTAATTGATACCCCTAGCCATTTCTTCCGCTACTATCTAAAACAAGAAGTAGCGACTACACGCCTTTTACCAGCGCCTTTTTCTCCTTGTCAAGGAGAAAGTGAAATTTATCTCAAAGTCTAAAATAAGAGGGAAAGATTAATCTCTCCCTCTTAACATTACACACTCTCGACTTTATTTCATTGGATCTCCACTAGCAGCCTTTTGCATTTTAATCTCAACTTTTTCAGTTAGATTTTCATAGTACTCGCGCAAAATAGCTAATACTTCTTCGCGACCAAAATGATCTGGGATTGGCTGACCCTCAGACAAAGCTTTACGCAACTTTGTACCACTCAAAATCACTCTATCTTCTTTAGAGTGAGGGCAAGTGCGTAAGGAAGCCATACCATCACACTTATAACAATAGAAAGTCCAGTCTATCTTCAAAGGAGTACAAAGCAAAGCTTTGCCTGGCTCTTCTGGATAAGGAATACGATCAAAAATTTCCTGAGCTTCAAACAAACCATAAAAATCACCTACACCAGCGTGATCACGACCAATAATCATACGAGAAATTCCATAATTTTGACGGAAAGTTGCATGTAAAAGAGCTTCACGAGGACCAGCATAACGCATATCTAATGGATAACCAGCTTGAATTACATTTTCTTTCACAAAATAGTGCTCAATTAAGGTATCAATACATTTAATTCTAACTTCAGCTGGAATATCTCCTGGTTTCAATTTTCCAATTAAAGAATGAATAACAACACCATCGCACACTTCAATTGCAATCTTTGCCAAAAATTCATGAGACCTGTGCATTGGATTACGCAACTGCAAAGCAGCAACTTCTTTCCAGCCTCTCTTTTCTAATTCTGCTCTCATCTCAGCAGGACGCATGTATACGCCTTTAAACTTAGTAGGAAATTCGCCTTCGCTCAATACATTTACTGGACCAGCTAAACAAACATCCTTCTCAGCCATAACCATTTTAACACCAGGATGATCCTCAAGAGCAATTTTCCAGAACTTATCATCAGCACTATCTTCACCTTGCCCCTTATAAACCATCTCACATTCCCACTTTTTATCAGCCTCAGTCTTCTCCCACTTTTCTGTTACCTTCATAGTAGCAACAACTTCATTGTTATTCTCTGGATCAACAAGAGCAATCTCATCTCCCTCTTTTATTTCAGCAGCATCTTCCTTAGTTACAGAAAAAGTTACTGGCACAGGCCAGAATGTTCCATCTGCTAACAAAAAGTTTTCACAAACACCCTTCCAGTCAGCACGAGTCATAAACCCATCTAAAGGACTAAAGCCACCTGTACCAATCATGATAAGATCGCCCTTTTCACGGCTACTTACAGGCACCTTTTTCAAAGATTCAGCTTTTTTTAATTCTTCAGCCCTAGCATCTCCTTCCAACAGGCGGATAACAAGCCCTTTACCGCCATGAGGGGGAACAAGTTTAGACATACCCTACCTCCTTAATTAATTTTCACTTTTAGCATCACTATAGCTTGTGAATTTATGCACGCACTATATACGCTTAAGTTTTAACTTGCAAGTCCTTTTTTTCACAAATTTTTATTCCTTTACAAATACTACATACTCTTTAGTTTTATCATTTTTAGCCATATACATAGCCTCGTCAGCAGACTTTAACAAAGCATTAAGAGTTTTGCCATGTTCTGGGAAAACACTTAATCCTAAGCTTAAACTCAAAATTATCTCTTCATTATCTACCAAGAAGGGTTTTTTAAAGCCTTCTATTATTTTTTTAGCTATTTGTTCCAAGTATTCCTTTTTCTTAAGATCTTTTATTAAAACTACGAATTCATCTCCTCCAAGCCTAGCAATAAAGTCGCCCTCCCTCAAAATCTCTTCCAATCTTTTAGAAACACCCACTAGAATAGCATCTCCTACCCCATGCCCAAAAATATCATTTATAAGCTTAAAGTCATTTACATCTATATAAATTAATCCCAAAAACTTATTGCTATTCTTTACCTCTTCTAGAGCCTTACCAGCTACTTTTAAAAAATATAACCTATTAGGTAGCCCAGTTAAGACATCATGAAAAGCTAAATATTGCATCTTCTTTTGAACAGCTTTTTTTTCTGTAATATCTTTAGCCAAAATACTAATAACTTGCTTATCTTCTAGCTCTATAAAATATGCACTTAAATCAACATAAAAAATCTTTCCATCTCTTGCTTTACATGGAAATTCTCCTAAAAAACTTCCTTTTTTACTCACGCTATGAAAAAAAGCATCAACATCTTTTTTAGACAGATCAACCAAATCATAGAATAGTATTTTATGTATTTCTTCATCTTTATAGCCAAAATAATTACTAAAACTCCTATTATACTTTAGAATCTTTTTGCTTTTCAAATCACACAAAAATATTATATCTCCACTCTGCTCAACTATAGCAGAGTATAAAGAAAAACTATCTACTAAGGTTGAATATCCTTTTTTTAACTTAGTGACTATACTATTTATCTTATCAACTATGCACTTAAGCTCATCTTCTTTAGGACATAAATCTATATTTTTAAGAGAATTCCAATCAACAATATCTTGAAGACAAGCATTTATGAGGCTGATTGGCTTTTCAACTATTTTTTTCAAAAAAAAGTTTATTATAAAAAATACAAATAATAGAGACACCAAAATGAAAAGAAATGAAAAATAAAATAACTCTTGAGTTTGCTGAAATACTGATCTATTTTGACAAATAGAAAATAATATAGATTTATTGCCAAATACATCTTCTTTTAACCAAAAAATTTTGGCATCACTAATAGTAATATCTATAAAAAACTTCTTCTTATTTAGATTCTCAACAATTAATCCAAGTTCTGGAGTATATTTATGTATAAACCTTAATTCTAATTTTGAACCTAATCCCTCTATTATACTTTTAAGGCGTACCTTATCAAAAAAATATGCGGATAAAAAAACATAAGTTTGTTTTTTGTACTTAAAATTACTTACCGCCACCACGGAATACATTTTAAAGTTGGGAATCAATCCAACAATTGTGTTCTTTTGCTCTAATTCCAGTAATTTAATTAACTGATGAATTTTCTTATTTAAAATAAAAAAGAACTCTCTTTCTTTATCTTTTATACAAGAAGAAAATCTAACTTCTCCTGAAGAATTGACAATAGCAACTCCATCAAGAGATGCACTTTGCAAAAGTTTTTTTGACCAATTCTTTCTATCTTGAGATGCAGTAATAAATATTCTATTGATTAACCCACTAGAAATAATGAAGGAATTAAAATAAAATAGCCTCTTAAATTCTTGCTCAAACGCTTTATTAACCCTATGTACTTGAGATATTAAGTTTGCTTGCTCTCGATACAAAAACTCGCGTTTTAAAAAATGTCGAAACACAAAGTAATTAATGGAGACTATAACAAAAAACGATATCAAAAAAACTATAGTAATCTTATGGCGTAAGGACATTGGTGAAATAGTTAAGAAAACTCCTTTATTTTTTTGTTAGAATTAATTAGTCTAAATATAGATTAAATGCAAGATGTTTGATAGAATATTTTGAAAGAAAAGAAAGAAAAAAATTTAAGTTGTATTAAAAAAATTAAACTTTGTAAGAGTAATAAAACTAGATGAGGAGTAGTATATTTATGAATAAACAACTTACTGCACTTACTCAAATTATTTACCAAGCAGGAGATATAATTAAAAAAAATTGGGATAAACCAAGAAAAATCAGTCATAAGGGAGAAATAGACTTAGTTACCGATACGGATGTTGCAGTGGAAAATTTTCTAATCCAAAAAATTAAAAGTATTTTCCCTAACGCAACTTTCTTAGCAGAGGAGCAAAAACAAACAACTAAAACAAAACTAGAAGAAGAAACATTTATCATTGATCCTTTAGATGGCACAACTAACTTCGCTCACGGATTTCCTTTTGTGGCGATTTCTGTAGCCTATGCCAAAAACGAAAAAATTGTTTTGGGTTTTATTTATTTACCCATTCTTAATGAATTCTTTTTTGCTCAAAAAGAAAAAGGAGCATTTTTAAATGGCAAGCCCATCTCTGTTTCTAAAGAAAACATTTTAAAAAATAGCCTTATAGCTACAGGTTTTCCTTACAACATCTCCACCAAAGCAGACTATATCTTAAAACTCATGAAAAAAGTTCTTCTGTCTTCTCAAGGACTAAGGCGAGCTGGGGCAGCAGCTATTGACCTTGCTTATACAGCATGTGGACGATTTGAAGGATTTTATGAAATCGGATTAAAGCCTTGGGATACAGCCGCAGGATGGCTTTTAGTAGAAGAAGCAGGAGGTAAGGTCACCAATTTCTCCAATGAACCTTACAATATATATTCTAACCAAATATTGGCTACCAATGGCCTTGTTCATCAAGAACTAGTAGATTTATTAACTACCTAAATATATCTGAACTAAATTTTGAAATCAAACACAAACAGTCTAACTTTCTAAAAAATAACGATACAATTGTACCTACAGATTAATAATTTAGTTAAAGTAAAAAATATAAAACAATTTGGTTGACAGTCTTATAAGAAAACATTAAAAAGCGTTTTCTCGACTGCGGGAAGTGGCGCAGCCTGGTAGCGCACCTGCCTTGGGAGCAGGGGGTCGCTGGTTCAAATCCAGTCTTCCCGACCAGATGGTAAAAAAGCCAGCTTTAAGCTGGCTTTTTTATTATTTAAATTACTTCTTCTTATAATCTTGCCGTAATTACACTTCTACAAACTGAATCTTAGGATTTTTTTCGTTCCAATCCAGTAAGGCAAAAGTTCCTTGTCTTCTCTTTAACTGACATGTTCCAGGATTTAAAAAATATGTATTTTTTATTTTAGAAAAATATTTTTTATGAGTATGCCCAAAACAAATTAAGTCAGCATCTGGAAAAATATTTAAAAGTTGTTGGGGATTTTTTTCCAGGTCTAAAACACCAAATCCATGAGTTACTCCTATTTTAAAGCCATTAACTTCCAAATAAGCCTTTGGCGATAATTCAAAAAAATCACAATTTCCTTTTACAGCAATAAATTTTGGATGATTATTTAAAAAATAATATATTTCCTCTCCTGTAAAATCTCCACAATGAATCAAGACATCTACATCTTTTAAAAATTTAGTATATAATTGTTCAAATTCGGTAGACATTGAATAAAGATGCGTATCAGATAATACACCAAAACGCATTTATCCCTCCAGTCCAGTCTTTTGCAGTCTATATCTAAACTGTCTTAAGTTTAAACCCAACAGCTCAGCAGCCTGTGTTTTATTTTTAGCTCTTTTTAAAGCTGCCTCTAATATCTCTCTTTCTTTTAGAATTAAATAATCGTCTAAAGATATTTCTCCCTTTAAAACCTTGTCCATTTCTAATTTTTGAGAGGCACTGTCATATTCATACATAATCAATGACTCTGGTTGGATCACATCCTCTTTTTCTAAAGCCACAGCTCTTTCAATAATATTTTCCAATTCCCGAACATTACCAGGATAAGAGTATCCTTTTAATTTAAGGATAGCTTTTGGCGCAAATCCAATAATATTCTTTTTTTGTTCCTTGCAAGCCCTTTTCAAAAAATATTCAGCCAAGGCAATAATATCATCTCCACGATCTCTAAGTGGAGGCAAATTAATAATCACACCACTTAATCTGTAAAATAAATCTTCACGAAATTGTCCATGACTAACCATTTCTAAAATATTTTGATTAGTAGCAGCTAAAAACCGAACATCTATTTTTTTCTCTTCTGCCCCTCCAAGGGGTCTAAAAGTTTTTTCTTGTATGCAACGAAGTAGTTTTACCTGCATACTAGGAGGCAATTCTGCCACTTCATCCAAAAAAATGGTTCCACCTTGAGCTTCCTCTAACAATCCCTTTTTAGCCCTATCTGCTCCTGTAAAGGCACCTCTCTTATAACCAAAGAGTTCACTTTCAAACAGATTTTCTGGAATTGCTCCACAATTAATAGGAACAAAAGGTTGAGAAGCTCGTCCACTAGCCTCATGAATACTTCTAGCGATAATTTCTTTACCTGTGCCAGATTCTCCTGTAATAAGTACATTTATTTCAGTAGGACCAATCTGTTTAACTAGTTCAAAAACTTTTTGCATTTGGGGGCATAATCCAATTATCTCTCCAAAATATCCCCCTACTTTTCTCTTTAAGTAAAGATTTTCAGCCTTAAGGCGTTTTTCTTGTAAGATTCTATCTACAATAATAAACAACTCGGTAATATCAAACGGCTTTGCCAAATAATCTATTGCACCCAATTTCATTGCTTCTACGGCACTTTGAGTTTCTGCAAAAGCAGTAATCATAACCACTGGCAAATCAGGCATGGACTCTCTAATTTCTCTAAGCAAATCTAAACCACTTTCCTGCCCCAATTTTAAGTCCAACAAGACTACATCAACAGGATAATTATTGAGATAATTTCTAGCAGTTTTTAAGTCTCCAGCCAAATACGGGGACCATTTTTTCTTTAAACAAGCAATTTCCAATACTTGCTGCAAGCTAGCATCATCATCTACAATTAAAATCCGGGCCATAATTTTTCTCCGAATATCAATTGTCCCTTATAAAAATGAAACTTTACCCTTCCTCTTAGCTTATGTCCTAACCACGGAGTATTCTTTCCCTTAGAAAACAAGGTATTAGGATTAACTAACCACTCCTCTTTTAAATCCACCAAAATAAAGTTAGCCTCCTGACCTGACATTAACTCACTAAACTCAAGTCCAAAAATTTCAGCAGGTCTTTTACCCCAAAGCCCTATAATATCTTTAAAACTAAATCCTTTTTTAAGAAGTTTTAGACTTAAACTTAAAGCTGTATCTAAACCAGAAATTCCATTAGGCGCATCTGCAAAAGCTTGTTCTTTTTCAAAATCAGCATGAGGAGCGTGATCTGTTACCAAAATATCAATAACTCCTTCTCGCAAAGCATGGAGCAATGCTTCTTGATCTTGTTTGGTACGCAAAGGAGGGTTTACTTTTGCTAGGGTATTGTATTCATTACAAGCATCTTCAGTTAAAAAAAGATAATGAGGACAAGTTTCTGCTGTAATTGGTATACCTTTTTGTTTTGCCCAATAAATAAGCTCTACAGATTCTTTACAACTTATGTGAGCTAGATGAATGGGAATATCTAAATATGCAGAAAGTAAAATATCTCTTGCAACCTGTAAACTCTCTGCTACAGAGGGAATTCCCTTTAAGCCCAAAAAAGAAGATAATTTACCCTCATTAATTGCCCCATCTTTGGCTAAAAAACTATCTTCACAATGGTCTATCACTTTTAAACCTAAATCCCATGCATACTCCACACACCTTCTAAAAATCTCATTGTTCATTACAGGAAGCCCATCATTTGAAAACGCTTTACATCCAGCCTCTGCAAGCTCAGCTAATGGAGCCATTTCCTTACCAGCCAAACCTTTGGTCAAGGCTCCAATAGGATAAAGTCTTGGACCATTGGGCCAACTCTCTTTTGCTTTATCTAACATAAACTCAGTCACACTAGCCCTATCATTTATTGGATTAGTATTCGCCATTGCCATTACTATTCCAAATCCTCCTCCAGCAGCAGCGTGTAGGCCAGAAGCAATATCTTCCTTATACTCGTACCCTGGCTCTCTTAAATGAACATGAGCGTCAATAAGACTTGGCAATAATATAAGCCCATTGGCATCAAAAATTTTTTTATTATCTAAATTAAAATCTATTTTCTCAACTATATCTACGATTTTTCCTTCTGCTATGATTATATTAACCCTATTCTCCATCCACACAACATTTTTTATAACTATTTCTATATTCATAAAAACTCCCTAATGCTTATTTAGTTCCTAAAATATATAAATATAAAAGTGCCATTCTCACAGCCACACCAGAATTTACCTGATCTAAAATTAAACTTCTCTCAAAATCAGCTAAATGTGAATCAATTTCAACACCTCTATTTATAGGCCCTGGATGCATTATTTTAACGTCAGGACGAGCTTTTTTTAAAATTTTATAATTAAGTCCATATCGAATACTATATTCTCGTAAATCTGGCAAAAGTCCATTTTCTTGTCTTTCCAACTGAAGACGTAAACAAATAACTATATCTACATTTTGTATTGCGTCTTCTAAGTTGGAAAAAACATCCACTGGCCAGGTTGAAGTATCAAAAGGAAGCAGCGTTTTTGGAGCACAAAGTCTTACTTTTGCTCCCAGTTTAGTAAAAAGTTTAATATCAGATCTTGCTACCCTACTATGAGCTATATCTCCAAGGATAAGAATAGTTTTTTCCTTAAACTCAAAGCCAAGAGAATATAAAGTAAATCCATCAAGCAAAGCTTGTGTTGGGTGCGCATGCCAACCATCTCCTGCATTAATCACAGAGCACTTTACACACGAAGCAACAAAACTAGCAGCACCACTATGCCAATGACGAATTACAATACAATCTGGATTCATAGCTTCTAAGGTAAGAACAGTATCTTTTAGACTTTCCCCCTTTTTTAAACTACTACTAGACTTAGCCAAAGAAAATGTATCTGCAGATAATCTCTTTCCTGCCATATCAAAAGAGGTTTTAGTGCGCGTTGATGGCTCTGCAAAAAATAGTACAACACTTTTGCCTTTTAAAGTTGGAACTTTCTTTACTGGCCTCTTGTTTATTTCTTTAAAACTCTTGGCTAATTCAAAAATATGATAAATTTCTTCTTTACTTAGTTGGTCAACATCGAGTAAATGCTTATGTTTCCATTGCATAATAATTATTCTCCTAATTTTTTAAAATATTGAGAACTTATTTAACTAAATAGGCTAACCTATATCATTTAAAATGAAAAGTCCCAAATCTACATCTTTAAAAGTATTTTCTCTTAGTCTTGGTTGTCCTAAAAATTTAGTAGATACAGAAAATATCCTTGGAATATTAAAAAATTTTAAACCTGTACATTCACCCACAGAAGCTGATCTTATTTTATTGAATACTTGCTCCTTTATTCAACCTGCTGTGGAAGAAGCCTTAGAAAAAATTATCTTTATTATAGAACAAATCAAGCATTTAAACCCAAAACCATTTTTTATAGTCACAGGATGTTTAGTTAATAGATATGGAATCGAAATAAAAAAAGAATTTCCAGAAGTTGATCTATGGCTTCCGATAGCAAAACAATCGCAACTAACCTCTAAATTAGAAAAATATTTTCCAAATGCCTTTAAAAAAAGCAAACGCGTCCTTACTACTTCTTCTTATGCCTACTTAAAGATAAGCGAAGGATGCAATAACCGATGTTCATTTTGCACTATACCTTCAATAAGAGGAAAATTAAAATCTAAACCACTCCAAAAGCTCATCTTAGAGGCCTCTCATATAAAAAATTGTGGAGTAAAAGAGATCATTCTTATAGCGCAGGATCTTACAGCTTATGGAAGAGATCTTGGATATAAAAACGGACTTGCAACTCTCTTAGAACATCTTGCAAATTTGGAATTTTCTTGGATAAGAATGCTTTATCTCTATCCAGGCGGAATAAATAAAAATCTTCTCAATATAATTAAAAAATATAACAATATCTTACCTTATTTTGATTTACCTTTACAACACGCTCATCCAGAAATTCTAAAATCAATGGGTAGGCCTTTTGCTAAAAATCCTCAAAAAGTATTAGAACTTATTAAAGAACATATTCCAGAGGCTGTTATTCGTACTACCTTAATTGTAGGTTATCCAGGAGAATCTATCTCCCACTTTGAATATCTTGTTCAGTTTGTTTTAAAAAATCAATTCCACTATCTAGGCGTATTCACTTATTTTCCAGAACAAGGCACCCGAGCGGCAAAGTTATCTAATCAGGTGACATCAAGAGAAAAACAAAGACGCTATCAGGAAATAATGACATTACAACAAGAAATATCTAAAAAATGGCTAAAAACATGGAAAGGAAAAAAGGAAAAGATATTAATAGATGAACCTCACCCTGAATGGCCCACTTTATTCAAAGGTCGAACCTGGTTCCAAGCCCCAGAGATAGATGGCTTTACTTATATTAGCTCTCTTAACGCTTCACCTGGAAAATTTGTTTTAGCTAATATTGAAGATACAAAAACATATGATCTTATTGCTTTAGATATTTCTGATTAAAATCTCTTTATCTCTGCGTTCCAAATCTGCCATTGATTCTTATTTTATATATAGATATATTATTTTAGTTTTACATTTTGTAAACATACCAAAAAATATCTTATCAAGGATTAGAGCAGGAGACTAATATGTCAGTCAATAAAAATTAAAAATATAATAACCTAAAACTCCAAAGGAGATTCTATGCGCTATTTCAACACAGCAGGCCCAGTAAGATGCGATGAGCACTATTGTCTAGATCCACTTAAAAGATTTGATTTAGAAGAAGTATTAATGCTCATTGAGCAAAAAAAATATTTTGTCTTGCATGCCCCTCGTCAAACAGGCAAAACCTCATGCCTTTTAGCTTTGCAAGAATATCTTAATAAAGAAGGTAAGTATAAATCCTTATACGTAAATGTAGAGGCAGCGCAAGGAGCCAGAGAAAATGTGTATAGAGGTATGCGTGCTATTTTAAGCACCATAGAAATAATGATAGAACAATACTGGGGACAAGAGATAAAAATAAAAGGTAAAGAAATATTAGAAGAAAATGGAGAAGATGCTGCTTTATTAAAAATACTGGGGTATCTTAGCAAAATAGCCAAAAAACCAGTGGTTTTAATGCTAGATGAAATAGACAGTTTAGTAGGTGATACTCTAATTAGCGTGCTTAGACAGTTAAGAAGTGGCTATACCTTAAGGCCCAAAGCATTTCCGCAGAGTATAATTTTATGTGGAGTCAGGGATGTAAGGGACTATCGCATTCATTCAAACAAGGAAAAGGCAATAATTACTGGCGGAAGTGCTTTTAATATTAAGGCAAAATCTCTTCATTTAGGAGATTTTAATAAAAAAGAAATAGAAATACTTTATGCTCAACACACGCAAGAAACAGGTCAAAAATTTGAACCAGAAGCAATAGATTATATATGGGAGCTTACAGAAGGACAGCCTTGGTTGGTAAATGCCTTAGGTTATGTCGCGTGTTTTGAATTAAAAGAAGGAAAAGATAGAACCAATAAAATAACTAAGGCTTTAATTTCTGAGGCAAAAGAAAAGATAATTTTAGATAGATATACTCACATAGATCAGTTGGCAGATAAATTAAAAGAAGAAAGAGTAAAAAGAGTAATAGAAGGGATTTTAAGCGGCGATATGAATCCAGAGGATTTGCCAGTGGATGATATTTTGTATGTAAAAGACCTTGGTCTTATTAAAAATCGGCCTAGTTTAAGAATAGCAAATAAAATCTATCAAGAAATAATTCCAAGAGAACTAACCTTTGGCACTCAAGTAACCATAACCCATGAGACATGGTGGTATGTAAAAAAAGATGGTCGCTTGGATATGGACAAATTGCTAAAAGCGTTTCAAGAATTTTTTAGAGAACATAGTGAGATTTGGTTAGAAAAATTTCAATATAAAGAAGCAGGCCCTCAGTTATTGCTTCAAGCATTTTTACAACGCATAATAAATGGAGGAGGTAGAATAGAAAGAGAATATGGACTTGGTAGAAAGCGAACAGATTTGTTAATAATGTGGCCAGTAGATACAGATAATTTATTAAAAGCTAAAGAAGTGCAAAAAATAGTTTTGGAATTAAAAATTTTATATAAATCTTTGGAAAAGACAATAGAAGAAGGATTAGCACAAACTTATGCGTATATGGATAGATGCGGCACAACAGAAGGACATTTAATAATATTTGACAGACGAAAAGATATACCTTGGGACGAAAAAATATTTAAACAAGAAAAAAAATATAAAGGCAAAAAAATAAAAATTTGGGGAATGTAATCCTAATCCTCCTTATCTTTATAAATAAACAATTAAAAATAAAAATATTAAGCCAATTTCAAGCCATTTTCTACTGGTTTATCAGGAACAGCTAAAACAACTTTTCCATCTTCCTGAATAAAACCTGTAATTAAACATTCTGACTTAAAAGGTCCTATTTGTTTTGGGGGAAAATTGATTACTCCTATTACCTGCTTGCCCACAAGCTCTTTTGGCGTATACAAATGAGTAATTTGAGCACTAGACTTTTTAATCCCAAAAGGTCCAAAGTCTACTTTTAGCTTATAAGCAGGCTTTCTTGCCTCAGAAAATTCTTGAACCTCTATAATAGTTCCCACTCTAAGTTCAATTTTTTCAAAATCATCCCATGTTATTTTCTCCATAACATGCACTCCTTTTTTATAAATTTTTATTTTACCTAACAATAATCTGTTATAATTAAAACCTTTTTCTCTAAAACCTCCTTAAACGACTCAAATTAATTATTGAGATTACAACAAAGGTGAGATAAACTCAAAATTAATTTTTAAAAAAGGAGAAAATAAATGCGAATTCACTATCTTCAACATGTACCATTTGAAGATTTAGGAAGCATTAAAGACTACCTCTTAAAACAAAAATGTACTATTAACTCAACAAAACTATATAAAAATGAAAAATTACCCAACCCTCAAGACTTTGATTGGCTTATCATCATGGGAGGACCTATGGGTGTGGATGATGAGAAAAAATACCCCTGGTTAATAAAAGAAAAAAAATTCATTCTAGATACAATAGAAGATAGCTCAAAAACCATATTAGGCATTTGCCTAGGAGCCCAACTTATAGCCAATGTTCTTAAAGCAAAAGTCTATAAAAACAAATACAAAGAAATCGGTTGGTTTAATATAGTAAAATCTAGTGAGCTAAAAGGGACTATTCTAGATGATGTGTTTCCTAACTCTATTGAAGCATTTCATTGGCATGGAGATACTTTTGAAATTCCCAAAGAAGCAAAATTAATTGCATCTAGTGATGCCTGTAAAAATCAAGGATTCATAATTGATAATAGAATTATAGGCTTTCAATTTCATTTGGAAACTACATTAGAGTCTGCAACTAAGTTAATAAAAAATTGTCGACAGGATTTAGACAACTCAAAATATGTCCAATCTGAAAAAGAAATATTATCTAACAGCCAAAAGTTCACTTTAATCAATAAGTTAATGAAAAAGATCCTCAACAAATTACTAACAAAATAAAAAACAATCTGAATCCAATTAAAAACACTTGACACCCTTAACTTTTAAAATTAATAGTAATAATTATTAATCTCAACTAAAGGAGGTAAAAATGAAGGAAAAGGTAATAGAAGTGTTAAAATCATCTAGTAATCCTTTAAAGTCTGCAGATATTGCTAAAAAATTGGGAGTTGCAACTTCAGATGTAACCAAAATCATAAAAGAGCTAAAAAAAGAAAATCTAATTTATTCACCAAAAAGATGTTTTTATGCTTGTGTACAAGATTAATTTTTTGTAATAAATAAAAAAAAATAAAAATAGGAGGAAGTTATGACTAAGGTATTGGAAATTTACAAATGTGAAATATGCGGCAACATAGTAGAAATGGTTCATGATGGAAAAGGAGAGCTTGTTTGTTGTGGTCAACCAATGAAATTATACACAGAAAATAGTGTTGATGCTGCTTATGAAAAACACGTGCCTGTAATTGAAAAGACAAACAATGGTTATAAAGTAACAGTAGGTAGTACAGCACACCCTATGGAAGAAAAACACTATATCGAATGGATTGAGCTTATAGCAGACAATAAGGCATATAGAAAATTTTTAGTCCCAGGAGACAAACCAACGGCTGAATTTTGTATCTCTGCTGACAAAGTAACTGCTAGAGCTTATTGTAATTTACATGGACTTTGGAAAGCAGAAGCATAAAAAAGGAAGTATTATGACAAATCCAGAAAATATGTGGCAATGTCAGGTATCTAATTGTGGTTATATTTACAATCCAGATAAAGGAGATCGTAAGGCTAAAATACCTAAAGGGACTGCATTTGAAGATTTACCTGAAGACTGGAAATGTCCTGTGTGTGGAGCAACTAAAAAAAGCTTTCGGCCCTTAGGAGGCCCAAACGCTGTGAAATAAAAACATTAAAGGAGAAAAAATATGGAACGTTGGGTATGTGCAATTTGTGGTTATGTGTATGATCCTAAGGAAGGAGATCCTGGGCATGGAGTCCAACCTGGGACAAAATTTGAAGACCTCCCAGAGGATTGGGTTTGTCCTGTTTGTGGTGCTACAAAAGAGAATTTTAACAAAGAATAAAAAATTAAGAGCCCCAGTGTTGGGGCTCTTTGCTCTTTACAGTCCAAGGGGCTAAGAGCTTATAGTTTATTTTTTAAGGAAATTAAAGGAGTTAACAGTAATGGCGGTATTAAAAATAAAGGAAAATGTTTATTGGGTAGGAGTTATAGATTGGAATTTACGTAATTTTCATGGATACTCTCTAGCTGACAAAGGAACAACCTATAATGCTTATCTTGTGTTAGATGAAAAAATTACTCTTTTTGATACAGTCCCAGAAAAATTTAAATTAGATTTATATCACCAAATTCAACACCTTATAAAAATTGAAGATATTGATTATATTGTGGTTAACCATGTAGAGCCTGATCACTCAGGTGCTTTGCCTTTTATTATAGAAAAAGCAAAGCCAGAAAAAATATTTTGTTCTACAATGGGTAAAAAAGCCCTTTTAGACCATTATCACAACCCAAATTGGCCATACGAAGTAGTAAATAATGAAACTGTTATATCCTTAGGCAAAAAAAGTATTAAATTTATGGAAACAAGGATGCTTCATTGGCCTGACAGTATGTTTTCCTTTATTCCAGAAGATAAACTTCTAATTTCTAATGATGGATTTGGGCAAAATATTGCCTCTACAGAACGATTTGATGATGAAATAGAACTTGAATTAATACTTGCTGAAGCAAAGCATTATTATGCTAATATTATCCTACCTTATTCTTCAATTGTACAAAAAACCTTGGAAAATGTTCAAAATGCTGGTTGGGACATTGACATGATAGCTCCTGACCATGGCCTTATTTGGCGCTCTCATTTAGATAAGGTGATAAATTTATACAAAGAGTTAAGCATTCAAAAACTTAAACATAAAGCTGTTATAGTTTATGATACAATGTGGCAAAGTACAGAAAAAATGGCCAAGGCTATTGCAGAAGGATTAGTTAGCCAACAAATATCAGTAAAAATTATGTCTTTAAAATCATATCATCACAGCGATGTGATGGGAGAAGTAGTGGATGCAGCTGCTATTATTTGTGGCTCTCCTACTCACAACAATAGCATGATGCCCTTAATGGCAGACTTTTTAACTTATATGAAAGGCTTAAAACCTGTGGGTAGAATTGGCGCTTCTTTTGGTTCTTTTGGTTGGAGTGGAGAAGCACCAAAACACATTGCCAAAATACTAGAAGATGCAAAATTTGAACTTCCTCTTGAACCTTTAAAAGTAAAAAACGTTCCAACTCACGAAACCCTAGCCAAGTGCAAAGAAATGGGGAAAGCACTTGCCTTAGAAATAAAGAAAAAACTTAGTTAATGACTATTTTTAAGCAAGTATATTGAGAACAAAAGATAGGATTATAAATGTCTACTATTAGTAATAAAAAACTAAAATATAAAGTTTTTGATATCTTAGAAAAGGACAATCCCCAAACTGCTTTAAAAGAGCTTCTCACCTTTCCCTTAAAAAAAGTAGTAAATCCTCTGTTTTCTGCTCTTCTACATCCAGAAGAAAAAATCCGCTGGCATGGAATAAGTGCGTTTGGCTTAGTAGTAAACGAAATGGCTAAAAATTATATAGAAGATGCTAGAGTTGTTATGCGAAGATTCATGTGGATGCTAAATGATGAATCTGGCGGAATCGGGTGGGGAGTACCAGAAGCAATGGGCGAAATTATGGCCATAAACTCTCAAATAGCAAAGGAATACCATACTATTCTCTTTTCTTATCTTCAAGAGAACGAGCAAGGGAAAGATAATTTTTTAGAGTATGCGCCTCTTCGAAGAGGCGCATACTGGGGAACTGCGAGATTAGCTCAAAAAAGACCAAATTTAGGAATAAAGGCACAAGATAAAATATTAGCAGCTCTAAATTTAGAAACAGATGCATATATTTTAGCCTATAGTGTTCTATTTTTAAAAGTCTTAAAATTAGATATACCCAAAACCTTTATCCCTGTTATGGTCAAATATAAGCATATCAAAATTTACTGGAATTATTCATTTGTACCTTTAAGTAGTCTGGTAAGTGGTTTAAATAAATAAACATTAACCAACATACTTTTAAAAGGAGGCAGCAATGGATGTAGTTCTTTTGTCTAGGCTACAATTTGCCATGGCAACAATGTTTCATTTTATTTTTGTCCCTCTTACATTAGGGCTTTCTGTGTTAGTGGCTATTATGGAGACAATTTATGTTAAAACAGGAGATGATACTTACAAAAAAATGGCAAAGTTTTGGGGAAAATTATTTCTCATAAATTTTGCCTTAGGCATTGTAACAGGGATTACTCTTGAATTTCAATTTGGCACCAATTGGTCTAAATATTCAGAGTATGTAGGAGATATTTTTGGATCTCTTCTTGCAATTGAAGCCACTGCTGCCTTTTTCCTTGAATCAACATTTATAGCTGTATGGGTCTTTGGCTGGGAAAAACTTTCTCCTAAATTACATCTTTTAAGTATTTGGTTAGTGGCTATTGCCTCTAGTGTTTCTGCTGTTTGGATTTTAATTGCCAATGCGTTTATGCAGCACCCTGTAGGCTATGTAATGAGAAACGGTAGAGCAGAATTAGCTAACTTTCTGGATGTAGTTTTCCACAAATTTGCGTGGCTAGAAATCATTCACACCTTAAGCGCTGCCTATATTTTAGCTGGTTTCTTTGTTTTGGGTATTTCTGCTTACCATCTATTAAAAAATAACAATGTAGACTTTTTTAAAAAATCTTTTGCAATAGCAGCCACATTTGCATTTATATTTTCTTGTGTTGAAATAATAGAAGGTCATTATCATGGTTCTGAAATTGCAGAAACTCAACCAGCTAAATTAGCTGCAATGGAGTCTTTGTGGGAAACTGGCACTAATGTTCCTATGAACCTTTTAATTCTTCCAGATGAAAAAAATGAAAAAAACTCCATCGAAGCCTTTCCAATTCCAGGTCTTTTAAGTTTCTTAGCCCATCATAGTTTTTCTGCAAAAGTGCAAGGCCTCAAAGATTTTCCAAAAGATGAACGTCCTCCTGTAGCCCTTACGTTTTTTTCCTTTAGGATTATGGTTGGATTAGGCTTTTTATTTTTATTCCTCTCCTTTTGGGCCTGGAAAAATAGATTCAATCCACTTAAAAGCAAGCGTTTACTTAAATTTTTAATCTGGGCAATACCCTTGCCATATATTGCGATAGAGCTAGGATGGGTTGTGGCTGAAGTTGGGCGTCAACCTTGGATTGTATATGGTCTTATGAAAACATCAGATGCTGTCTCTCCAATTAATACTGGCCAAGTCTGGTTTTCTTTTATTGCCCTGACCCTACTTTACTCTTTTTTAGGAACTGTAGATATATATCTTTTAGCTAAATATGCACGTAAGGGGCCTGATGCTTAGAATCCACAAAAAAGAGAATACCTAGGAGGCAATTATGTTAGAAACAATTTGGTTTTTACTTTGGGGTATACTTTGGGCAATATATTTTGTTTTAGATGGCTTTGATCTTGGCTTGGGGACTTTAATGCCCTTTTTAGCTAAAAATGAACAAGATAAAAGATTTATCTATAATGCTATGGGGCCATTTTGGGATGGCAATGAAGTATGGCTTATTACTGCAGGAGGTGTTACTTTTGCCGCATTTCCTAAAACCTATGCAGTAATGTTTTCTGGTCTTTATACTGCATTAATGCTTTTGTTAATTGCCCTTATTATTAGAGGCATTAGTTTTGAATTTAGAAGTAAAGTAGAGAGTCCTGGTTGGAAAAAAATCTGGGATACTTGTATGTTTATAGGTAGCTTTTTACCTGCTTTATTATTAGGAGTCGCATTTGCTAATATTTTTAAAGGGATTCCCATTGATGCCAACGGCGTATTCCAAGGGAATATCCTTACCTTATTAAACCCTTATGGGCTTTTAGGAGGCATTCTATTTGTACTCTTATTCTTAGAACACGGGGCTCTATGGTTGGCCTTTAGGACAACAGGAGACTTGCAACTCAGAAGTGGTGCTACAGCTGCTAAAATCTGGCCAATTAAGGTTATTGTTTTACTTATCTTCTTAGTCTATAGTGCAATAAGTACGCAACTTTTTGCTAATTATCTCGCTAATCCTATCTTATTTATCCTTTTAGCTTTACCCATAATAGGTATTTTTCTATCTAGAATTTATACAGGAACTCAACAATGGCTTAAAGCTTGGATAGCTTCTGCTTTAACCATTTTTGGTACTGCAATGTTTGGTGTAATTGGGATCTACCCTGCACTTCTACCCTCTAGTATTAATCCAGCTTATAGTATGACTATATATAACTCCTCTTCCAGTACTCTTACTCTTAAAATTATGCTTGGAGTCGCACTTATCTTTGTTCCTCTTGTAATTGGATACCAATTTTGGGTTTATAAAAAATTTAGCCATCCTCTAACTCCAAAAGACTTAGAATATGAAGAAGCTTACTAGTTAGGCCTTTAGACCTTGCTCTAACCAAGCCCCCAGTTATTTCCATTGCTGGGGGCAACTATCTTTAATAACACTTTACTTTAAAATATTTTCTTTCATCACTTTTATTTACAAATCTTGACTTAAGTCAAAGCCATAAAAAAGTACTTAATTTAATATACATTTAAATTTGAATAAAAAGGAGAGTAACAATGAAAATCTATAGAAAAATTATTCAAATAAACGAAGAGTTATGCAATGGATGCGGAAAATGTATTCCTGCTTGTGAAGAGGGGGCCTTAGCCATCATAGATGGCAAAGCAAAAGTTGTCTCAGAAAAATTCTGTGATGGCCTAGGGGATTGTATTGGAACTTGTCCTACAGGAGCCCTAACTATAATTGAAAGAGAAGCTGAAGAGTTTGATGAAAATGCTGCCATGGAACATGTTAAGTCTTTTAAACAAGCGAATTGCTCTAGCTTTAATACTCCTACTTCACTTAAAACATCTCTTCTCTCTCATTGGCCTGTTAAGATTAAGCTTATACCCGTGGAAACAAAATTTTTACAAAACAGTCATCTTCTAGTAGCAGGTGATTGCGTACCCGTAGCCTTTTCTCAATTTCAAACTAAAATTAATCAAAAAGTTGTTTTAATTGGATGTCCAAAATTTGACAATCAAAATGAATATCTTCATAAATTTACTGAAATTTTTCAAAATAATTCTATATTATCTATTACAGTTTTAGAAATGGAAGTTCCTTGTTGTTTTGGATTACATAGAATTGTCTTACAAGCTCTAAGTCAAGCAGATAAAAAAATTCCTTTTACACGAATAGTTGTGTTTAGAAATGGAATGGTAAAAGAAGAAAAAACAATGAAAGCAATTTTTTAGTTTAAAAAGCTAAATTCTTTTTTTACCTAAAGCAATTTGCTGAAGAGCTTCTATATCTTTTAATATTACTTTGTTTCCCTTTAGATAAAAAATTTCTTTTTCTTTAAATTTTTTCATCACTCTAGACAATGTTTCTGGGATAGTTCCAAGCAAGCTAGCTAACTGATGTTTACTGATTTCAAGAGTAAACTCATTTTTCTTTTTTATTTCTCTAAAAAATAACAAATGGCTAGCCAACCTGGCAGGGACTTCTTTTAAACTAAGGGCCTCAACTTTTGCTACCATTTCTCGCAATCTTAAAGAAAACAATCCCATTAAGTGTAAACCAAGATCAGGACTTTGACCTAAAAGCCTCTTAAACTCTACTCTTGGGAAAAATAAAACAAAACTATCTTCTAAAGCCATTGCATTGGCAGGATACTCCTGATCAAAAAACACTGCTACTTCTGCAAAAATCTCACCTGGGCCAAAAATATGAAGAATATGTTCTTTACCTGTAAAAGCAAGTTTATAAATCTTTACCTTCCCAGAGATTAAAGCAAAAAAACCCTTAGCTTGTTCCTTTTCGTAAAAAATTTCTTCTCCTGCCAAGTAAGTCTTAGATACTACTATCTCGCTTAAGCTGTTTAAATCAGAAACCGATAAATCCTTTAAAATAGGAATGGATTTTAACTGCTCTAAAGTCTTCATTATTACCTCAAAATCCTTATTTTTGACTTAAGTCAAGGAAACACTATTTTAGACAAAATAAACATAAAACTAGCTTTTTTAGAACGAGTTAAAAATTAATTATATTGAATAAAAAATTTTTTCTTTTTGCTTTTGCAAAAAATTAAAGTTAAAAAATAACACCGAAATAAATAATCCAATATATGAGAAAAGACAAATGAAAACCCTCTCCCAAAGTTTTCAAATAAAAACCTGTAGAGGTTGTGCCAAAGAAAATGATTGTCCTAATTCCTTAGGCATAGACCACCTACTTATTGAAAAAATAAAACAAGCTATTTCCCAAAGTAAATGGCCAGAATTTCTAAAGACACAAGTAAAATTTCCTCCCAAGGCCCATCAACAATTTAGAATCAGTATTTCTGGATGCGCTAATGCTTGTTCCCAACCTCAAATAGTCGACTTCGGCCTAATAAGAGCAATAATACCTATTTTAGATAAAGATAAATGTTCGCAATGTAAAAAATGTATCAATTATTGTGAAGAACAAGCTATTACTTTAGAAAACAACTATCCTGCTTTTAACTTTCAAAAATGCCTTGGCTGTGGTAAATGTTGGCGAGAGTGCCCAGAAAATGCTATTTTTAAAAAACAAGATGGATTTAGAATTTTAATAGGAGGGAAACTCGGGCGACATCCACGTCTAGCCCAAGAATTGCCAGTTATCCTTTCTACTGAAAAAAGTATAGAATTACTCATCAAGATCCTAGAATTCTACCAAAAACACTATCAAAAAGGAAAAAGATTAGGAGATTTGCTGCATATTTCTGATTTTAACGAGTTAATGTTATGTCAAGAAAATGGTTAATCTTACCCATAGTTAGCTTCATTATCTTAGCAGCTCACAATTTAAGAATAGGAAGTGTCAACCTTGCTCTCTTATGGTTATGTTTTGTAAGTTTGCTTTTTGTTAAAAACAGTTGGGTAAAATATATCTTAACTTTGAGCCTTCTTATAGGTTCGGTGCTTTGGATTAAAATAAGCCTTACTCTTATTCAATTTAGATTGATATTCAACCTCCCGTGGATAAGACTTTCTCTTATTTTAGGCGGAGTTTTAATTATTCTTTTAATTTCTATCTTTATTATCCTTGCAAAAGGAGATCTTCTCTTTCCTAGAAAAAAATCTTCTTCTCACTTTCAACTAGCATCCTTTTTACTCTCTTTTATTTTACTTAGCTTAGCAGAGTATAAAACTAGTTTTCCTATTCTTTTAGGAAATAGATTTTCCCTTCCCCTAGGTTTTACTGAAATTTTTATTTTATCTACCTACTCTGCTTGGTTAACAGGAAAATTTTTAGAGCCGCATAAGAATAAACAATTAAGACCTAAAATCTGGCTTTTATTTTCATGCGTGTTTTTTGCTCAACTTATTTTTGGTCTTTTAGGCATCCAACAAATGCTTATGACAGGTAAACTACACCTTCCTATACCTGCCCTTATTGTGGCAGGACCTATCTATAGAGGAAATGGCTTTTTTATGCTTATCTTGTTTATCTCAACAATATTTTTAGTCGGTCCTGCTTGGTGCAGTTATTTATGTTACATTGGAGCATGGGACGATTTTGTCAGCAGACAAGCCTCTACAATAAAACCTTTATCTAAAAAAACCAAATGGTTTCAATTTATAAACCTTATATTAGTTATCGTAGTAGCCTACCTTTTACATTTTTTTAATATATCTTGGCAGATAGCTACTTTTTTAGCGATCATCTTTGGAATAATTGGGTTTATTATAATGATATATTTCTCTAAACAAAGAGGACAAATGGTTCATTGTACAACCTTCTGTCCTATAGGTTTTTTAAGTAATATTTTAGGCAAAATATCTCCCTGGAGATTAAAAATAAATCCTAATCTCTGTAGTCAATGTAAAAAATGTATATCTGTATGTAGGTACAATGCACTAGATTTATCTAAATTAACAAAAGGAACTCCTAATATTTCTTGCACCCTTTGCGGAGATTGCATTGATGAGTGTAAAAGCAAAGCTATTAATTTATATCTGTTAAATCTAAACCCTAGTTTGTCTCAAAAAATTTTTTTCACAGTCATCAGCAGTATCCATGCTATCTTTTTAGGCGTAGCAAGAATTTAAACAAAACAATCTCTTCTTGACTTAAGTCAAAGTATATTATTTAAAAATTAATAAACTAATCTTCAAACAGGGATAAACCCTTATTTAAGGAGGATAAAATGTTTTGTTATCAGTGTGAACAAACAGCTAAAGGCAAAGGTTGTGAGAAAATAGGCATCTGCGGAAAAGATCCTGAGGTGGCTGCCTTACAAGATTTATTAATCTATACCTTAAAAGGACTCTCTCAAGTAGCTCTTGTTGCAAGAGAAAAAGGAATAAATGAAAAAAAAGTTAATGTATTTATGTTAGAGGCTACTTTTTCTACTCTTACCAATGTAAACTTTGATGCCAACAGAGTGGCAAACTTAGTAAAAAAATGTGTGGAATTAAGAGATGAACTAAAGAAAAAAATTAGTGAAAGAGGTGGCGTTGCCCCAGAAAACGGACCTGCTGGATTGAAACTAGCCTCGGATCTAAAAGGACTAGTAGCTCAAGGAGAAGAGCATGGAATTCTTGCTGAAAAAGACCCAGATCCAGATATTCATTCTTTAAAACAAACTCTTATTTATGGATTAAAGGGTGTTGCAGCTTATGCAGACCATGCTCAAATCTTAGGACAAGAAGATGATCGTATTTATAAATTTATCCAAGAGGCCTTTGCTGCCACTTTAAGAACAGATATGGATCTAGGTAAATGGGTAGAGATGGTCTTAGAATGTGGGCGTATTAATTTACTAACTATGGAACTTTTAGACAAAGGCAATACAACTACTTATGGGCATCCTACCCCTACTAAGGTCCCATTAGGAGCTAAAAAAGGTAAAGCTATTTTAGTCTCTGGTCATGACTTAAGAGACTTGGAAATTATTTTAAAACAAACTGAAGGCAAGGGAATATATGTATACACCCATGGAGAAATGCTTCCTTGTCATGGTTATCCAGAACTCAAAAAATACCAACATTTTTATGGCCACTATGGTACTGCTTGGCAAAACCAACAAAAAGAGTTTGCCAAGTTTCCAGGGGCAATCATTATGACCACTAACTGTATTCAAAAACCTTTAGATAATTATAAAAATAATATATTCACTACAGGTCTTGTTGCCTGGCCAGGCATAACTCATATTGGGGAAGATAAGGACTTTACTCCTGCTATCGAACGAGCTTTAGAAATGGAAGGATTTAAAGAAGATACAGACTTAGGTTATGTGACAGTTGGTTTTGCACGCAACGCAATACTTTCTGTCGCAGACAAAGTTATTGAAGGCGTAAAAGCAGGTAAAATAAGACACTTTTTCGTAGTAGGTGGTTGTGATGGTGCAAAGCCTTCGCGCAACTACTACACAGAGTTAGTAGAAAAAATACCACACGACTGTCTTGTTTTGACTTTAGGCTGTGGAAAATTCAAATTTTTTAATAAAAATCTTGGAGAAATAGATGGTATACCCAGGCTCCTTGACTTAGGACAATGCAATGATGCTTATTCTGCCATTCAAATTGCCCTTGCTTTAGCCAAAGCATTTAATTGTGATGTTAATGAGTTACCTCTCTCACTTATTATATCTTGGTATGAACAAAAAGCTGTAGCAATTTTACTTACCCTACTTTCTCTTGGCATAAAAAATATTCGTCTTGGACCAACCTTACCTGCCTTTATTACTCCAAATGTTTTAGACTTTTTAGTAAAAAATTACGATATCAAGCCCATTAGCACTCCAGAAGAAGACCTCAAGGCAATTCTGGGATAAAAAGGAAAAGGCCGCTTTCTTAAAGAAAGCGGCCTTTTCCTCCTTAAATTTATAATTATATTACCAATTTTCTGCTAACAACTCAAAATACGCTTGGGGATGATCACAAGCAGGACATTTATCTGGAGCTTCCTCTCCTGTATGTAAATATCCACAATTCAAACATCTCCAGACAACCTTAGTATCTTTTTTAAATACTTTACCATTTTCTAAGTTAGCAGCTAATTCCTTATATCTCTTCTCATGTTGCTGTTCAGCTATAGCAATTGCTCTAAACACAGCAGCAATTTCAGGGAATCCTTCTTCATCTGCTATTTTTGCAAACTCTGGATACATATGCTCATACTCCTCTTTCTCCCCTTCTGCTGCAGCTTTTAAATTTTCTAATGTAGATCCAATTACTCCTGCGGGGAAAGATGCTTTTACCTCTACTACTCCACCTTCTAAAAACTTAAACAAACGCTTGGCATGTTCTTTTTCTTGATTAGCCGTTTCTTCAAAAATTTTAGAAATCTGAACATACCCTTCTTTTTTAGCCTTACTAGCAAAATAAGTATATCGATTTCTTGCCTGCGACTCACCAGCAAAAGCAGTAAGCAAATTTTTTTCTGTTTGAGTTCCTTTGATTGATTTCATATCTCCTCCTAATTTTATATTTTTGTTAAAATTATAACCCCATTTTTTCTTCTAACCATGCTTTTATCTTAGGAGTAATAGGAAACACTCCTTTTAACTTGCCCATCTTGGCATAAAAATCTTGAGCCAAATTATCAGGGAGATCAAGCTCTGCTAGTTCTTCAGGCCCTTCTGAACTCATTTTAATTAACATAACTTTTGGAGAATCCCAAGTATTTACTACAAAATAATAAGAAGTTTCTCCTTCAAACTGTACAGCCCTTCTCTCTCCCTTATAAGGATTATTACCCCACTCTAGATGCCTGGTAATGGCATCTTCTTGAGTCATATCCCATTCTATAGGCAAATCTCTAAACTTCTTTAAATCACACATAAAGCCTCCTTTACTGGTCTAAGTTAAAAGGCCTTGGAGACCTTTGCACCTGCTTTTGGCATTCTGGACAAATGCCAACTAACTCTATTCTATACCCTTTTAATAAAAAAC
Organism: Desulfonauticus submarinus; assembly: GCF_900104045.1. NCBI lineage: Bacteria > Pseudomonadati > Thermodesulfobacteriota > Desulfovibrionia > Desulfovibrionales > Desulfonauticaceae > Desulfonauticus > Desulfonauticus submarinus. The sequence continues at coordinate 27,125 of NZ_FNIN01000011.1, read as the reverse complement.
CTGAAATATATTCCTGATCAAAACTTAAATCCACATCCAAATCTACATCTGCAACTTTACCACATTCAAGACAACGGATATGTAAGTGAGGTTCTGGATTTCCATCAAATCTCTTTTGATGCCCAGCCAACTCTAACTTTTGAATAATCCCCATTTCAGACATTATCTCCAAATTGCGATATACTGTACCTAAGCTAATCTTAGGTAATTCTTTTCGCACCATATCATATACTTCATCTGCAGTTGGATGTGTCTTAACTTTTTTCAAAGTTTTTAAAATTATTTGACGTTGTTTTGTTAACCTCTTGTCTTTAGGTAATTTCATAATTAACTTCCTTAAATAAAATTTAAATTTTCTATTTATTTTTTAAATAATACGCTTGACTTCCAATGATATTGATAATAATTATCAATTATCGTCTTGTCAACAAAAAAATAACAGGAGGTAATAATTATGAACGTACGTCCAGGAGTAGAAGCCCCAGAGTTTTCTTTACAAGGCTATTATGAAGGTGGAGTAAAGGAATTCAAACTTTCTGACTTTAGGGGTAAATGGGTAGTAATCTGCTTTTACCCTGCAGACTTTACTTTTGTTTGACCTACTGAAATTTCAGCAATAGCGGTTCGCTATCCAGAATTAAAAGAATTAGGAGTAGAGGTCCTTGCCATTAGCACAGATACTGTATTTAGTCACAAAGTTTGGCAAGAAGAAGAATTATCCAAAATGGTAGAAGGAGGAGCTCCTTTTCCCATGCTTTGGGATGTAGGAGGAAAAACAGGTCAAACTTATGGAGTTTATGATGAAAAAATGGGAGTTAATTTAAGAGGAAGATTTTTGGTTGATCCAGATGGAATAGTCCAAGCAGTAGAGGTTCTAAATGCTCCTGTAGGTAGAAATACAGATGAATTAATTCGTCAAATTCAGGCATTCCAATATGTAAGAGAACATTCCAATGAAGCTTGTCCTGCAGGCTGGCGTCCAGGCAAACCTACTTTAACACCTTCTCCTGCACTTGCAGGCAAAGTATACGAAGTGTGGAAAGTAGAATACGCCAAAGACTAAAAAAAAGGGAGCTTTAAGCTCCCTTTTTTAGTCTCAAGTTTGTTAAGTTTTTCTTTTTTAAACTAAATTTCTTTTTTAAAAACAGGAATTCTCTCCTGCATCACATTAAAAATTAAAAAGTTCCTTTTAAAAGAGACTCTAAAAAGCAATTCATCCAAATTATTAAGTAAATACTTTTTAATTGTTAACTGGTCTAAAGAAAAAAACAATTAACATATTTTTATATTCTTGAAAGCTATTTTATACCCTATCCAAAAACAAACGTTAAATCGCTTTAAATCTTTGTCTATCTAGTCGAAAATCATGTCCTTTAGTAACTTAAAAAATCAATTTAGATGAAATAGCCTTGGATTTAACCATAATTATAGTTGTCTTTTAAAATTTTCTTTGCTAAAATTGGTAGAATATATCGTCGTGTAGGGGGTTTTTTATGATGAATTCAAATGAAGCGATTAACAAAAATCAAGACATGGAGGTGAACTTTGAGACAGAATTAGAAAAATACTTAAACTTTGATTTTGATGAATTTCAAGATGGAAGTATTATTAAAGGGAAGGTGGTTAAGATTACGCCAGAATTTGTCCTGGTAGATGTAAACTATAAATCAGAAGGACAAATCCCAATTGCAGAATTCATGGATGTAGATGGGAACCTAACAGTCCAAGAAGGAGATGAAGTAGAAGTATTTCTAATTCGCAAAAATGATCTAGAAGGAACTATTTATCTCTCTTATGATAGGGCACGCAAAGCTCACGTTTTGGACAAATTAGAAGAAGCTTTTAACAACAGTGAAAGTATTCGAGGAAAAATAGTAAAACGCATCAAAGGTGGATACCAAGTAGATCTAGGAGGTCTTATCGCTTTTTTACCTGGCTCTCATGTAGATTTAAGGCCTGTTCCAGATATGAATGCTTTAGTAGGAGAAAGTTTTGATTTTAAAATAGTAAAAATTAACCGTCGCCGTAGCAATGTCATTGTCTCTAGACGCATTTTATTGGAAGAAGAAAGAGAAAAAGCCCGCCAAAAATTATTAGAAACCTTAAATGAGGGCGACATTGTTAAAGGCAAGGTCAAAAATATAACTGACTATGGAGTTTTTATAGACTTAGGTGGCCTAGATGGTCTTTTACATATTACAGATATGTCTTGGAAAAGGCTTAAACATCCTAAAGAAATGGTTTCTTTAGGTGATGAATTAGAATTAAAAGTTTTAAACTTTGACAAAGAAGGACAAAAAGTTTCCTTAGGACTTAAACAACTCTCTCCAGATCCCTGGGAAAACATTGACGAAAAATTTCCAATTGGCACAAAATTAAAAGGAAAAATTACCAGCCTCACAGATTATGGTGCTTTTGTAGAGTTAGAAGATGGAGTAGAAGGCTTAGTCCATGTTACAGAGATGTCTTGGACCAGGAAATTAAAACATCCATCTCAAATGGTCAAAGAAGGAGACGAGGTTGAGGTGGTAGTTTTAGATATAGATAAAGATAAAAAAAGACTTTCATTGGGAATGAAACAAGTCTATCCCAATCCTTGGGATATTGTAGCTGAAAAATATCCAGAAGGTACCATTTTAGAAGCTCCTATTAAAAATATAACAGAATTTGGATTATTTATTGGAATAGAAGAAGGAATTGACGGTCTTATCCATGTTTCTGATATTTCTTGGACAAAAAAAATCCGCCATCCAGGAGATCTCTATAAAGTAGGAGACATGGTTCAAGCTAAGGTATTAACTGTTGATAAAGATAATCAAAAATTTACCCTAGGTATAAAACAACTCACAGAAGATCCTTGGTTAAAAGTTCCAGAAAAATATCCTTCTGGCACTGTAGTAACAGGAAAAATTACCAATGTAACAGAGTTTGGTTTGTTTGTTGAAGTAGAAGAAGGCATCGAGGGTCTAGTCCATGTTTCTGAAATCAGTCAAAAAAAGATCAAGGATCCACGAGAAGTTTTTAAAGAAGACCAAGAAGTTACTGCTAAAGTTATAAATGCCAGTGCAGAAGAAAGACGCCTTGGTTTATCCATTAAACAATACCAAGAAGAAATAGAAAAAAAACGAGCTGAAGAGCAAAAAAATAAACAAAAAAATGCTGGTGGCAGTAATTTAGGAGATATTCTTCGCCAAAAATTAGAAGAAAATGAACAAAAGTCTTAAATTCAGCCAAAAGCATCCTCTTATTTTTGGATTTGCATTGATCTCTTTGGCCATGGTTCTAATCTTAGGAGCCATGGCCATTTTTAGTTCTTTTCTTTTTAAAAATAGTGCTCTTTCCTTTAACAAGTCCAAAATAGGAGTTGTTTATGTTGAAGGGGTTATTAATAACCCTATTCCTATCACTAGATGGATAAATAAACTTACTCAAAGAAAAGACATAAAAGCTATTTTGGTGCGTATAAACTCGCCAGGTGGAGTAGTTGGCCCATCTCAAGAAATATATGAGGCATTAAAACAAGCCAGAAAGAAAAAACCAGTAATCGCTTCTATGGGAGCAGTAGCAGCATCAGGCGGGTATTATGTTGCTCTAGGAGCACAAAAAATAATTGCCAACCCTGGCACCTTAACTGCGAGTATTGGGGTAAAGGCAAGTCTTACTAATTTTAAAGGTCTTTTGGATAAGTTAGGTATCAAAGAAGAGACCATAACTAGTGGAAAGCTTAAAAATGCAGGTACACCCTTTAGACCGCTTACCCCAGAAGAAAAACAATATTTTCAAGAGCTGGTTCAAGATCTACATTCCCAATTCGTGCAAGCAGTAATAGAAAATAGACACTTACCCTTAGAAAAAGTTCAAAAACTTGCAGATGGCAGGGCAATGACTGGAGTGCAGGCCTTAAAAGCAGGTTTAATAGATGACTTAGGAGGCTTTGACCACGCCTTAAATCTGATAAAAAAAATGCTTAAACTCTCATCAAAACCCATATTAATTGAAGGTCCACCTAAAAAACAGCCATTGTTAAGTAGAATCTTAGGTCTTGAAAATTTTAAATTAAACTATCAAATAGTTGGCCCAAGATGGATATTTAGCTATGAATAAAATAAAAGAGAAAGTCTTGGCAAATGAAAGAATATCTCCTCAAGAAGCCTTACAACTTGTAAATTTTTCTATTCACGAGTTAGGAGAGCTTGCCTTTAAAAAAAGAAAGTCTTTTCATCAAAAAAAGACCTATTATATCTATAATCAACACCTAAACTATACCAATATATGTAAAAATAAGTGTAAATTTTGTGCTTATTTTAAAGAAAAAAATCAAAAAGGGGCATATACCTTTTCTATCGCTGATATAAAAAAAGAGATAAAAAAAAGAATCCACGAGCCTATTGTAGAAATCCATATAGTAGGAGGACTTAACCCAGATCTTCCCCTATCTTATTATGAAGAAATGCTTTCCACTATTAAAAACATTAGACCAGATGTGAGAATTAAAGCATTTACAGCAGTAGAGATTGCTTTTTTAGCAGAAAAACACAATCTCTCAGAAAAGGATATCTTACTTAAACTAAAAAACGCAGGCTTAGACGCTTTACCAGGAGGAGGAGCAGAAGTTTTCTCAACATCTCTCAGACAAAAGCTCTGCCCAGAAAAAATTTCAGCTGAAAAATGGCTGAAAATCCACGAACTGGCCCATAACTTAAACATTCCCACAAATTGCACCCTCTTATTTGGACATATAGAAACTTGGCCAGAAAGATTAGATCATCTCCATTCACTAAGAACACTTCAGGACAAGACCAAAGGTTTTTTATGTTTTATTCCTCTACCCTATCAACCTAACAACAACCAACTATCTGCTAAGGGTCCAAATGGCCAAGATTTTCTTCAAATGATTGCCATTTCTAGAATCTTTTTAGACAACATTAAACATATAAAAGCCTATTGGGCATTCTCTGGTCTAAAAGCTGCCCAACTAGCCCTTTGGTTTGGAGCAGATGACTTTGATGGCACAATTGTAGAAGAAAAAATAGGACATGCTGCAGGAGCAGATAGTCCTAAAGGCCTTACTCAAGCTGAGTTAAAAACATACATTCAACAAGCAGGATTTACTCCTGTTCAAAGAAATACTTTTTTTCAAGAAATTTAAAGATATATAAATTGGCACTCTTCCTTCTTTTTAACTTTTTAAGCTTTAAGGGGGAACTATTTATATTCCCTAAAATTATTAAAAAGAACAAAGGAGTACTAAAATTAAACTAAAATCATTTTTCCCTCAAAACTCCCTGGCACAATTTAGAACAAGTGAACAGAGTATAGAATTTTAGAAAAATACCCTTATTGACTTTTAAAGCCTATTTAGGGTAATAAAGATAATTATTTCACAAGGAGGACCAAATGCAAACATTAATAGAATTACTCACTAATATGGCTCACAGCAGCACAGAAGGAAAGTTTGGAGTAGCTGGAATTTTTATTTTTTTCATTATTATTGTAGCCACAGCCTGTTATCGAATTAAACAAAATCTTGAAAACGAAAAACATCACTAACCCATAAATACAAATTCTTTAAATGGACCTATCTTTATAAAGGTAGGTCCATTTACTAGATTATACCAAAATTGTTGGTAAACATTCTTATATCCCCAAAGTTCGGATAAGTAACGTGAGGGAACTTCCAGAGAAGTCGGCTGCCAAGAAAGAGAAGCAATCAAGCGTTTTAGATACATATTCAAAGCAAAAGAACGAACCATAAATCCCAAAGCTTCATGCCAAGGCCCTGCGATAATATTTGCCAAAAGAGAACGTTCAGGCGTCAAGCCTATTCTCAAAATTTTTATATTATTTCTCCAAATATCTAATAAAGCAAAGCCTAAGGCATAAACTGTCTTTTCAATAGACCAAGGCCTATATTGTTCTAATCTATAAAGTTTGGCCAACAAAGTATTTTCCAAAACCAAACAAGGATAAATTCTTAAAGTACTAGGCTTTAAACAAATAGTTAACTCAATATCTTGCCAAAATTTGGCTAAATTATGTTTGGGTAAGCCTGGCAATAACTGAAAGCCATATTTTAAATTATACTTCTTCAAATAGTGAATAGCTTTTAAAATAGTGGAAAGAGTATATCCTCTATTTGCCACATCTAATACCTCAGAATCAAAACTTTGAATGCCAAGCTCTACTAAATCTACATTCTTAGACTTTAATAACTCTGCTACTTCATTATTGATAAAATCTGGCCTTGTAGAAAGACATACAAAATCCACAATATTTTTACATCTTAATTTTACTACCCTCTCTAATATCCAGCTTTGAAGTTCATAAGGAAGACCTGTGAATGTCCCGCCAAAAAAACCCACTCCATACACTTTATTATTTTTCTTTGCTCTAAATTCTAACTCAGTAAGTTCTTTAGAAACCAATGCCTTAAAATCTTTGACTTTTTTTCTGCCTGTGCTAATTTCTTGAGAACAGAATATACATCTCTTTTTGCAACCTGCAAAAGGCAAAAAAATTGGCCAAATAGAACGTTTCATTTTTGTAGGTGCTGGATGTTTTATAGCAAAAAGTTTTGTTTTCATTTTTTAGACTTGCAAAAAAAATTTTTTTTAAGTATTTTAATAGAATATGATTTCCACTTACTATAATAAATCTAAAGGAGCATAAAATGAGTGAGTGCATTTTTTGTGATATTATACATGGTAAAATCCCTTGTGCTAAAGTTTATGAGACAAAAAACACTTTAGCCTTCCTTGATATAGCTCCTGTTAATAAAGGGCATACACTCGTTATTCCCAAAAAACACTATCCAACTCTTTTTGATTTACCATCTGAGCTTGGAAAAGAGCTCTTAGAAGTTATGCAAAAAGTGGGTGAAGCTCTTCGCAAAACTGTCCAAGCAGAAGGTATAAACCTTGGTATGAACAATTTCAAGCCCGCAGGACAATTAGTTTTTCATGCTCATTTTCACATAATTCCTCGATATGAAAATGATGGTTTAAGCTTATGGCCCCAAAAAAAATACAACAATAATGATGAAATGCTAGCTCTTGCTCAAAAACTTGCCAATAACATTTAAATAACTAAAAAATATTTATCAAAAATATGAATATGAAAAATATTTTCATAACTCCATTTACAAAATAAGATTATTTAAGAGGAGGTTCTATATGTCTAATACTTTAACAAAAACAGATATTGTTGAAAAAATTTGCAATTACAGTCCCAAAAATCGAACCCAAGTAAAAGAGATTGTAGAACACCTAATTTGGCTAATAAAAAAAGGAATTAAAGAAGAAGGCTCAGTGCTTATAAGCGGATTTGGTAAATTTGAAGCTTATCAAAAAAATCCTCGTAAGGGCAGAAATCCTCAAACAAATGAAACTATTATCTTACCTGGTCGGAAGGTAGTTGTATTTAGAATTTCTAAAAAATTTAGGGCTGAACTCAATCAGCAAAAATAAAGCTATTTTTAAAATAATTCCATAATCTTTGCTGATTAACCTTAGCACTTGTAAGAGATAAAAAAGGGCCAACCTGAACTCGCCAAAGACTATCTTTTTTTACAACTCTACATTTATATCCTAAGCTGACCGCTTTGGTCTTGGCACGCAAAGCATTAATTTTTTGCGCAAAGGCACCTACTTGAATATAAAATTTTCCCTTAAAACTTTTTTCTTGTATACCTTGAACTACTTCTAGTCTAACCCTTGCTGTACCTGGGCCAATCATTCCTAAAGCCTTAGCCGCTTGATAAGATAAATCTATAATTCTACCTCGAACAAATGGTCCTCTATCATTTATTCTCACAACTACTTGTTTACCATTTTGAAGATTTGTTACGCGAACCTTGGTTTGAAAAGGTAAGACTTTATGAGCTGCTGTATAAGCATACATATTAAATATCTCACCACTTGCAGTCTTTTTCCCATGAAACTTAGGTCCATACCAAGAAGCAAAACCCTCCTCAACAAAAGCATGAGAAGAGGACAAAGGTCTATATGTTTTGCCATACACTCTATAAGCCTTGGGAGAAAAGGACTGTTTTAATTTAGGCTTTGAAGAACATCCACTGAAAAAAAATATTAGCAAACAAATACAACTTAGAAGTTTTCTTGCCATTTCTATCCCCCAATATTGACCATTTTAGTCAAACACACTTCCTTCTGACGTTCTGCAAGCAAATGTGCCCCTATAGGTTTATTTTTTCCTATAAGCTCAATTACTTTTTTTAACTGAGAAAGACTAATTTTTGAATTCCGTAATAAACCAAGCAAATTATATTCTTTATCTGAAAACAAACATGGTCTTAATTTACCTTGAGATGTAAAACGTAATCTATTGCATTCATTACAAAAATGATTGCTTAAAGGCGAAATAACTCCTATTCTTCCTTTTCCTTCTTTAATAACAAATACTCTAGCAGGACCACTATTAACTTTATGCTGAACAGGAGTAAGCTCTACTATTTTTTGCATTTCTTGCAAAATTTCTTCTGCAGACCAAAAATAGTCTCTTTTCCATAAAGTTTTTTCTCCAACAGGCATAAATTCTATAAAACGTACATCTACAGGATAATCTATAGCTAACTGCACAAATTGCTTTAATTCAGAATCATTAATTCCCTTTAAAGCAACTGCATTTACTTTTATCCTAAGACCAATCTCTACACCTAAGTAAATAGTATTTAAGACTTCTGATAGCAAATCTTTACCTGTTATTTGAACAAATTTATCCCTGGAAAAAGTATCAAGGGAAACATTTAAACCTTTCAACCCCATCTCTTTTAGCCGTACCAAACTATTTCTATTCCCCGTAATAGTTCCATTAGTAGTAATTCTAAAGTCAAATTCAGGAAACTTTGAGGTTAACTTTTCTAAGAATTCAAAAAAATTTCGTCTTAAAAAAGGTTCTCCGCCTGTTAAACGAACTTTTTTAATATCAAGTTCACTAGCAACATAAAGTAACTTTTCCATATCTTCATATCGCAATATATCGTGATGAGAAACTAGCTTGCCTCTTACCCCCTGACAATAAAAACATCTTAAATTGCATCTATCAGTAATACTCAGCCGCAAATAACTAATACCTCTACCATGTTTATCTACAATCATAAGCTCTCCTCCAATCCAAAATCCACTCCCTATCTGAAAAGAGGAATTCTGGATATCTTATCCCAAGATCTATCCCTAAAAGATATTCCTTTAAACTAAGACGCAATTTTTGACGCTCTTTTAAAAAATCAGGTTCTACTTCTAAAAAATAATCCACTCCTATTTCATCAAAAAAACTTTCACCTACTAAAACATGAGCTGAAGGAGATTTTTTTTTCTCAGCTAAAAAGTATAATACCTTTTCATTTAAAATCTGATGACATTTTAAATCAAAAAAACACTCTCTATTTTCTATACAAGGAGAACAGTCTAAACATACCTGAACAACCTCATGTCCCTTTCCATAAGGACCTGTTTCAAAACACCAAGCTGAAGAAAGAAAAAAACTTAAAGTCTTTACTCCAAAATGACATGCTAAATGCATGATCCCAGTATCTGGGGTAATTAAAAAACTTAAATTTTTTACTATTTCTATTAAATCTAATAAAGAAGTCTGTCCTGTTAGATCTACAACCTTCTCTCTATATTTAGGAGCCAAAACCTTCATGAGATTTTTAGCTACTTTTTTCTCTTGCCAAGATCCTAGCAAATAACACTCTTGTCCTTTATCTATAAAGTAACTTATTAAAAAAGCCAATTTTTCTAACCCCAGAGAACGCCTTTGATTACGTCCACTAACCACAACCCCTATAGGACCAGAGTTTAACTTAGCCTCAGGATTCACACTCTGAGCAGGATGAGGACAAGGACAAAGATAAGCCCAAAAATCTACTAGATTTAAAGGAGATAACTTTCTTTTTCTCGTCCAAAGAAAACCCTTTTTCGTCCAAACTGATTTTAAATTTTGTCTGTTTTCATGAGTATATCCAATAACCTTCTCTCCAGAAAACAATTTAGCACAAACAAAGTTTAGAGGAGAAAAATTAAGATTATAAACCTTCTCAAAATTATAGGTTTTAAGTCTAGCAAAACTTTTTTTATTTTCTATTATTAAATTCTTTTCAGATAATTCGCCACCATGGGCAATAATAGACATAACTTCTACTTGGGGAAAAATTTTAGAGGCAAACTCTGCTAGACTTTTATCTACTAATAAGACAACATTCCCCTGGGAAAGCAAAGATAGAAGCAAACGCTTGGTTTGAAGTATATCCCCCAAGCGAGCCAGTTGGATGACTAAAAAATTTGCAGCCATGAATAAAATAATTTAAACATACCCTAGATTAAGAAGCAAGGAAATTTTCAATAAAGCAAGACAATGAAATACTATCCCTTAAGTTTAAACTTGGCTCAATTTAAATGCTTAGTTGTTGGCGCAGGTAAGGTAGGAAAAAGAAAGCTACAGACATTAATTAAATTTAATCCTCTTCACATTACAGTGATAGATCCTTATACTGTGTTACCTTCTAATTTTTTATCTTATCCATTTATTCAATTCAAAAAAAAATCCTTTGAAGAAAAAGACCTAAATCATCACCACATTGTCTTTGCCTGTACTTCAGACATAGAACTAAATTCTACCATTGCGGATTTAGCAAAAAAAAGAAACCTGCTAATAAATAGTGCTACAAAACCAGAACAAAGCAATTTCATTTTGCCTGCAATTATTGAAAAAAAACATCTGACAATATCTATTTCTACTCATGGTATAGGTCCTGCTCTAGCTAAATATGTAAAAAACGAGATCTCGAAAAATATTGGCCCCGAGTATGATTTAATGGCCCAAATTTTAGAAAAAATAAGACCTCTTATTTTAAAACTTAATAATTCTAGCGAAGATAACTCTAAGTTATTAAACCAATTAGTAAAAACTTTAGTTCCTGTGCTTAAAAAAAATGATTTCCAAACAGTTGCTAAACTGCTAAAAAAAATCTTACCAACACCTCTAATCCCTTATGTGGGAGAAATTGTAGATGAACTTAAAAATTGAATTAATCATTGCTGTTTTTTATTTTTTAGCATGTTTAGAAATTTTTACAGGCTATCTTAAACAAAATCCAAAACTTAAGAAAATAGGCTCTATAACCCTTGGTGTTGGGTTTATTCTTCATTCTTTGGCTCTACTTAATATCTCTATTGCTCAAACCAAATTAAATATTTTAAATGGTCCTTTTTATTTTAATCTCTTAAGTTGGATTATTTTAGTAGTTATTTTTATTTTATGGATAAAGATAAAACTTGAATTCCTTTTTCTTATTGGTGGCCCCCTTGCTCTCCTCTTTTATATTTCAAGCATACTGACAACTTTTAAAATAAAAAATCTGATAGCCTCACAAACCATTAGCCTCTGGTTTGGTTTACATATTTTAACTCTATTCCTAAGTCTTGCGTTTCTCGCACTCGCCTTTGGCAGCGGACTAGTTTATCTATATTTAGAAAAAAAAATAAAAACCAAAAGTAAATTACCTAATTTTTCTAAGGACATGCCTTCTCTTACTACCTTTGACAAACTAAATCACCTAGCCACAATTTGTGGTTTTCCTTTATTTAGTTTAGGTTTATTTACTGGCTTTATCTGGGCTTCTTTGGCCTGGCAAAAAATTTTTACCTGGGATCCTAAAGAAGTGCTGGCCCTTATCATTTGGATCTTTTTTGCTTATCTTTTTCATCAAAGGCTAGCTCTGGGTTGGAAAGGAAGACGCCCTGCGAAATTAGCAATTTTTATCTTTATTTTATTTTTAATCTCTCTTATAGGGATAAACTTTCTTATGCCAACGCACCATGCATTTAAGTAAAATGAAAAAAAATATCATTTTAATTGGACTCAACCACAAAACAGCACCTGTTGAAATAAGAGAAAAATATGCTCTCAGTAGCTATTCTCCAAAAGAACACAACCTACTATTAAACTCAAAATCCCTTGAGGAGTATCTAATTTTATCTACCTGTAATAGAGTCGAAATTTTAGCCATTGGAGGAGCAAAAGATAAAATACTTCAAGAATTATTTTCTTTTTGGGTAAATTTCTGCAATGGAAGCCTAGAAGAGCTTCAGCAGCACATATATATATATCAAGACTTAGAAGCCATAAGACATCTTTTCACGGTAGCTGCCAGTCTTGACTCAATGGTAGTTGGAGAGCCTCAAATTTTAGGTCAACTAAAAACAGCTTATCGACAAGCTGTAAAAGCTCATACTGCTAAAGTAATTCTAAATCGCCTTCTCCATAAATCCTTTTCAGTAGCCAAAAGAGTTCGCACAGAAACAAACATTGCTTCCAGCGCAGTCTCTATTAGTTATGCTGCAGTAAAACTTGCTCAGAAAATATTTGGCAACCTCAAACATTCGGTAGCGCTCTTAATTGGAGCAGGAGAAATGGCAGAACTCGCAGCACTTCATCTGCTAAACAATGGCGTCAAAAATATTTTAGTGGCCAATAGAACTTTTGAGCGGGCAAAAGAACTGGCTATAAAATTTAAAGGAAAAGCAGTAAACTATAATAATCTCATTCAAACCCTTACTCACGTAGATATAATTATAAGCTCTACTGGAGCTCCTTATACTATTCTTCAAGCCAAAGAAGTAAAAACCATTCTTAAAAAAAGAAAATATCGGCCAATGTTTTTTATTGATATCGCAGTGCCACGAGACATTGACCCAGATGTTAACCAATTAGAAAATGTTTTTCTCTACGATATTGATGATTTAAAAGAAGTAGTAGAAGAAAATTTAGCCTCTAGGAAAGAAGAAGCCAAAAGAGCCTCCCTTATAATAGAAGAAGAAGTAGAAAAATTTAAAATATGGCTAAATAGCCTTGATATTACTCCAACCATTAAAGAACTTATGAGTAAAGGAGAACAAATAGCTTACAAAGAACTATATAAGACTCTAAAAAAACTACACCTTTCACCACAAGAGCAAAAACACATAGAAACCCTTGCCCTTTCTTTAGTAAAAAAGCTTTATACAGATCCTATTATTTTTTTAAAACGGCGCCAACAAGAAGAAGACACTATTACCAAATATATAGATGCACTAAGAAAAATGTTTAACTTAGATGAAATAGAACTAGAACAAAAAATTCACTCTCATAAAAATTAAAATAAAGGAGCAAACAATGAGATCTTATTTTATAGATGAGCTAAACTCAGAAGAAATGAAAAAAATCACTAATAACCTAAAAAAACAAAACTTAAAACAACCTGTTGATGGGTTGTATTGGCTTTATCTTCCTGAAAATCTTTATACCTCTCAACAAAAAGAACATCTAAAAACCTGTGGACCTTATTACTTTGCTATAGAAACTGGGAAAAATTGGCTTAAGCTTGAGCTTTTAATAAGAGCTGAACAAAAAATAAGATGTGCTTGTATCTCTTATGCAACTCAAGAACAAAGAGATTTTCTTATATCTTTTGCCGAAAATCTCCTTCAAGAACTTAATATTTTTATCTGAATTTAAAAAAACTCCTCGTTCTAACAGCTTTTTTAGACCGCTTGACTTTTTTCTTGACCAATTCCTTATTCAAGGATATTTTTTATGTTTACCTTTACTACACAAGGAGAAGAAAAATGAAAAGAACATATCAACCAAGCAAAATCAAACGTAAAAGAAGGCACGGTTTTTTGGTACGTATGAGAACAAGAGGTGGAAAACAAGTTATAAGAAGACGTAGAGCCAAGGGCAGAAAAAGATTAGCCGTTTAAAGTTTCCTAAGAAATTCAGACTCTTAAAGCGACCTCAATTTAAAATATGTTATGAGCGAGGTCGCCGTTTTTTTACCTCCCTATTTATTATTTTTAGACATTCCAATGAGCTTGATTATTGGCGAGTAGGGATTACAGTTAGTAAAAAGATTGGAAAAGCAGTGCTAAGAAATAGGATAAAGCGGTTAGTACGCGAATACTTTCGTCTAAATCAAAGTATAATACCAAAAGGTTATGATTGGGTTATTATACCTAAGAAGCATGTAAACTGGAAACAAATTAAACTCCAAAATGTTCAGGCAGACTTAGATCATTTTTTTGCTAAGCAAAAGGAGCATAGGCTTGGGTAAGAAATTTTTTCTAATTTTAATCAAAGCCTATCAGTATTGTATTTCTCCCCTCTTTCCTTGCAAATGTAGATATTATCCTACGTGTTCTAACTATGCTCTTGAAGCCATTACTCGTTTTGGGGTGATAAAGGGAGTATGGCTTTTTTTAAAAAGATTTATTCGTTGCAATCCTCTTTTTAAAGGCGGTATTGACCCTGTGCCTGAAAATTTTGTGTTTTTAAGGAGTAAAAAATCTCATGGATAAAATGGACAACAACACCAGAGTAATTTTAGCAGTAGGTCTTTCACTTTTAATTTTATTAGTATGGAATTTTATTTTCCCTCCACCAAAATCTAAGCCTGTGGTTTCTCAAAACAAGACTCAAAAAGTAAAAACCAGCCAATCTCAACCAAAACCACAACCAGTAAAAAGCAACTTTACTCCTGTAGGAGAGTTTAATCCTCAAGCAGGCAAAAAAATTATAGTAGAGACTCCTCTTTACAAGGCTGTATTGAACTCCCAAGGGGGAATTCTAGAACACTTTATCTTAAAAAAATATAAAGTTAGTGTTAAACCAAACTCTCCTAATATAGATCTTATAAGCCCAGACGCCTTAACCAAAGGACCACTAGGAATAATTTGGAATAAAATACCTTCTTGGTTAAAATTTAATTGGTCATATCAAGGACAAGACCTCCACTTGACTCAAAATGAAACTAAAAAACTCGTATTCAAAGGCGAGTATAATGGGATTACTCTTTTACGTGAACTACAATTCAATGCCAATACATATCAAATAAAAGAACACCTTAAAATATTAACTACCCAACCAATTACTAATGCAGAAATTGCTTTTGTAATATCAACCCTTCCATTAACAAGGGATGAAAATCGTTATAATCCAACTCGTATTGTCTATTTAGGACAATCAGGTTTAGAAGAAGAGCATGATAAAGATGATTTAAGTAAGGGGATTATTACCTCAAATCAAGTTAAATGGGGAGCTATTGCCAATAACTACTTTTTATTAGGTCTTATCCCTACTAGTAAAAATTTTGTATTTAAAGCCAAACTAGAAGAAAAAATTTATCGTCTTGCTTTAGCTCAAAACTTAGAAGGCTCATTCCCCAAAGAAGTAAGTTGTATATATTACTTAGGACCTAAAGAAAAAAAACAATTATCTTTAGTACCAAATCATCTTGAATCTGCTATCCATTATGGTTGGTTTGATTTTATTGCTAAACCCTTAATTGAAGTTCTAAACTTTTTCTATAAATATACTCATAATTATGGTATTGCTATTATTTTACTAACAATTCTTATTAAGCTCCTCTTTTGGCCCCTTTCTAATAAAAGCTATAAATCTATGAATCAGATGAAAAAACTTCAGCCTTTAATGGCAGAAATTAGAGAAAAATATAAAGACGACCGCCAAAAAATGAATGAAGAAATGATGCGTTTATATAAAACTTATAAAGTCAACCCAGCTGGCGGTTGTATGCCCATGCTTATTCAAATCCCAGTATTTTTTGGATTATATCAAGGATTATTAGGCGCTATTGAACTTAGACATGCGGCCTTTATCTCTCATCTTCCTTTTACAAATTTAATTTGGCTAGCAGACTTGTCAGCAAAGGATCCTTATTATATAACACCCTTGATTATGGGTGCTACAATGTTTATTCAACAGAAAATGACTCCAGCGCCAGGCGATCCAACCCAAGCTAAGATGATGCTCTTTATGCCTATAATTTTTACATTTTTGTTTTTAAATTTTCCATCTGGGTTGGTTATTTACTGGCTGGTCAACAATATACTGTCCATTGCCCAACAGTGGTGGATGATGAAAAAGCAGGCTTAAGTTAAACCCGGTAAAAAACTTGATATCGTAAGATAGCCCCAAAAAGGGCAATGGCGTGGTAAAGGTTTGGGGTTAATTGATGCTCTTTGAAAATTAAAAAACCGGGAAAATGAGGTAAGGAGTGAGCATGGAGGAATTTGTAGAATTCACTGGAAAGGATGTGGATGAGGCTATCTCCAAGGCATGTGAGTATTTTCAAACTGAAAGGGACCAATTGGAAATCGAAATTGTAAGCGGCGGTTCTTCAGGCATTTTCGGGCTGGTAGGATTAAAAAAAGCAAAAATAAAAGCTAAAAGACGCAAAAATCCTCTGGAACTGGAAAACAAAATTAGAGAAATCATTGTTAATTTGACTAAACACATAGCTCCTCTTTCAGAAATTAAAGTGGATGTTAGTTCGGATCCTATTTATGTGAACATTGAAGAACAGGAAAATGCAGGTATACTGATTGGAAAAGAAGGACAAACTATTTCTGCCATTCAATATTTAGCTAACAGAATTATTGCTAAACAGTATCCAGGGGCATCTAGAATTCAATTGGATGCAGCTAATTATCGACAAAGGCAAAACGAAAAGATAAAGCAAACCGCTCTAATGTTAGCTCAAAAGGCCAAAAGAATGGGTAGGACTATGCGGACTCAACCTTTAACTTCCTATCACCGTCGCATAATCCACTTGACTTTACAAAAAGACAGGTCTGTTCAAACCAAAAGCCTTGGAGAAGGACCACTTAAGCGAGTACTTATCATGCCAAAGAAAAAAATGGCCCGGAAAAAAGAGTCTCTACAAACAAGAACAAACTACTAAACATTAGAAAGGCGAAGCAATATGCTTCGCCTTTCTTTTTTTAAAATATACCCAAAAAATTTATTTCACACCCAAACAAAAATAATTTATATTTTTAGAGATTCAGGGGAATTTTTCCTTTAACACTCAAAAAAACACAAAATAATTATTAAAAATTTATTCTAAAAAATGCTAGATTCTAATAAAGACACTATTGCAGCTATTTGCACCCCCCTTGGAAAGGGAGGTGTGGGCATTGTGAGGATAAGCGGGGAAAATAGTTTAAGTATTAGCTTAAAATTTTTTAAATCCTCAAAAAAAAATTTTGCTGGAATAAAGCCATATCGTCTTCATCACGGTTATTTTATTTCTCACCAAGGAAAAATCCTAGATGAGGTCCTGCTTGCCTACATGCCTAAGCCTGGCTCTTATACAGGAGAAGATGTAGTGGAAATCAACTGTCATGGTGGTCCTGCAATTCTTCAACTGATTCTAGAAGAATTATTAGCTAGTGGAGCCAGATTAGCTAAGCCAGGAGAATTTACTTATCGAGCATTTTTAAATGGCAAAATGGATTTAACTCAAGCAGAAGCAGTAATAGAACTTATCAATGCTCCTACAAAAGAAGCTATTCCTCTTGCCCAACAAAAACTTCAAGGTCTTTTACAACAAAAAATTCAAACCCTCAAAAAGGATTTAGAGACATTAAGACAAGAATTTTGTGTTGCTGTAGATTTTCCTGAAGAGGATTTGGAATGCCTCCCTCCTGAAAAAATTCAAACCAAAGTCCAAAAAACAATTGAAGAAATTAACGCCCTTTTGACTGCGTACGAACAAAAGCATCTTTATCAAGATGGTGCGTTAGTGGTCATTGCAGGAAAAGTAAATGCAGGCAAGTCTAGCCTTTTAAACGCTCTTATAGGTAAAGAAAGAGCAATTGTAACACCTATACCAGGAACAACCAGAGATTACCTCGAAGAATACATTAATATTCAAGGCATACCAGTTAGGTTAGTTGATACAGCAGGATTAAGAGAAACAAAAGATGAAGTAGAAAATATCGGACTTCAAAAAGGGTTGGAGTTAATTCTACAAAGTGATTTATGTTTGCTTCTAGTAGATATAAGAGAAAAATTTTCTACATATGAACAGAACATATTAGAAAAAATACCTCATCATAAAATATTTGTTGTCTTAAATAAAATAGATCTATCCTCTACAATGCCTAAATGGACTGAAAATATTAACCCTAAAATTCCAATATTTAAAATATCTGCTCAAACAGGCAAAGGATTAAAAGAACTTTCTAAGGCAATTGGCAAACAACTGCTTGGAACTCAAAAAGAATCCTCAAGTGCTCTTGTACCAAACCTAAGGCAAAAAAAATGCTTAGAAAAAGCTGTATCTGAACTAAATTTACTTCTTCAACACCTGTTTGAGATGCCTTATGATTTACTAAGCGTTCATCTTGATTTAGCTTGTCAACATTTAAAAGAAATTACAGGAGAAATAACTTCTGAAGAAGTTTTAAACCAGATTTTTGAAAATTTTTGTATAGGAAAATAAAAAAGAACAAAGTAATGGATCAAAAAATGTCAACTATTTGGATAAATGCTTGCGAACCTTCAGCAGATATTTATGCTAGTTTGTTAATTAAATGGCTTAAAAAAAATGCTCCTAACATAGATGTTGTGGGAATGGGAGGCATTTATAGCCGCCAAGCAGGATTGAAAACCTTTTTTAAGGCAGAAGAATTATCAGTAATGGGATTTACCGAGGTAATTACCAACTTACCTAGAATAATCAAACTTCTTAGCCACATAAAATCTAAAATTAAGCAAGTAAAACCAGACTTAATTCTTCTTTTAGACGCTCCTGATTTTAACTTTCGATTAGCCAAATATGCCGATGGCCTTAACATCCCTGTATTTTATTATATTGCACCTCAACTGTGGGCTTGGCGTCAAGGACGAGTTAAATTCTTAAAAAAATATATAAAACATATTTTTTGCATTTTTCCTTTTGAAGAAAATTTTTTCCACGCCAAAGGAATAAAGACCTCTTATGTAGGCCATCCACTATTAGAACTTATTGATTTTCCTAAGCTATCTGTTACTAAAAAGTCTAACACACTACTTATTTTGCCAGGAAGCCGTAAGCAAGAAATTAATAGTCTATTACCTATATTTAACCAAACTGCTTTACTTTTAAAGGAAAAACATCCTAATTTAAACTTTAAACTAATAAAAGCAGACAATATTTCTCTTAATTTAATCCATAAATTCCTCTCCCCTGACTTAAAATGCACTATCTGTCCTGCAAAAGATCGCTATAAAGAAATGGTATCTTCTAAAATAGCCCTTGCAGCTTCAGGCACAGTTACCTTAGAATGCGCTCTTATGGAGTTGCCAACAGTAATTGCCTACAAATTATCTCCCCTAACTTTTCAAATAGGAAAACTATTGGTTAAAGTCCCTGCTATTGGAATGCCCAATTTAATTTTAAAAGAAAAAATATTTCCAGAATTCATTCAACACCAAGCTACTCCTGAAAATTTAAGTCAAGCTGTTTTACAAATGTTACAACCAGAGCAATATCAACATATCTCTTTAAAAACTAAACAAATTAAAAAAATTCTTGGAGAAAAAAAAGCTACTTCTACTATCGGCCAGTATATAATAAAGTTTCTAAAAAATAAAAGGACTTAAATATGATAGTATTGTTACCTTCCCCTCCTGATTTGACTTCCAAAGATATTCTAACTTTTCAAAAAATATTAAAGCAATCACTAAATCAATTTTTAAAATTTTCAGAAATGCATATATTTTTCCCCAATGTTAAACCGAGCTTCTTTAAAAATAAAATTATCTTTTTTGAGCAAGATAGAATCCATATTGCACTAGAATATAAACAAAAATTTTTAGGAATGCTTGTTTTAAAAAAATATTCCCCTCATAAAATAAAAGGCTTAAAAACAGCCTTGCCACATCTTATCCACCTTATATTAGAAAAACTTGCCCTTTATAAAATGTCCTTTTTAGATAAAGAATTAAATATTTATAATTACAATTATCTAAAAATGTTTTCCCAAAAAATTATTTCAGCTATAACTAGTTTAGATGTGTTTAATCCAACATCTTTAAATGATAATTTTTATTCTTCCTTTGATCTTATTTTATTAAAGCTAGTAAAACCAGATAAAATATCTCCTAGCCTCTATACATACATATTTAACCAACTTATCTCTCTTTTAAAACAAAAATGCTCTCCATGGTCTATTTTTACCTACTCTATAAACACTTTGGCCATTACTTTAACTAATTTATCCTCTAAAAAATCTAAACTTTTTTTAAAAAACTTATGGGAATCGGTTAATACTTTTAATTTCAGTCATCCTATTTCTAAACAACCCCTTTCAACCCAATTTGCCCTAGCAATGACTTCTTTTCCCCATCATCTTAAAATAAAAGACCTAAAAGAAGATGCAAAATACCTCTTTTTTGATCTCCAACAAAAAACTCTTCTTGCTCTTCAAAAAAGTGAAATTTTTAATGAACCTTTTACTTACCCCAAAGTCATCCAGTGTGGAGGGAAAATTACTGCTCTACTTCCTCTAAATAGAGTAAAAATAGATATTGGTTCTACTAGCGGGGTGACTAAAGGCAAGCGTTTTTTAATTTTAAGTAATTCTCAGCTTGATTCCAAGATAAAAGGAGAAATCATTATAGACAAAACCTATAATAGATCTAGCGAAGGCAAATTAATCTTGCCTAATGCCCCTTATCTTACCCCAAGTATTCACGATAGGTTAAAACTTAGTTCCCAACCTGACTTAGAAATTTCAAACCCCACAATCTGGCCTGAACACGAACTTTTAAAAAAAGCCCAAGAACTCTATAACCAAAAAAAACAAATTGGTTTAGTACTTATAAAGCACTCTGAACAAAGTTTAAACCTAGATCTTGAAGAAAAAATAAAATCAATTCTGCGACCTTCTTATATCCAAGAAATATCTTTCTCCACTTTTGGATTAATTTTAACAACATTGCCAGAAAAAATAAAAAAACAATGTTTAAAACTAGAGAAGCATTTTTGGGAACAATCTAAAAAACATCTATATATAGGGATTGCTTATCTTCCTTTAGCCCAATTCAAACTTACAGACCTTTATCTAAATGCTCAAAAAGCACTTGAGCATGCCCATTATTTTAGCAAACGTCCCTTTTTAGCTCTATTTGATTCCACTACCTTAACAATCAGTGCGGATAAGCTCTTTAAACTAAAAAATTTTTATGAAGCTATTTCTGAGTATCAAAACGCTTTATTACTAGACCCTAAAAATGTCTTGGCTTTAAATTCCTTGGGTGTAATTTATGCCAGCCTTGGAGAACTACACACCGCTAAGGAAATGTTTATAAAAACACTCAATATAGACCCTAAAAATGAACCAGCTCTTTATAATTTAGGAAGAACTCTTGATAAACTTGGGGAACATCAACAAGCAGCTTCTTGTTATTTAAAATGTGTAACACCACACTATAAAGGTTATGCTTATCTATGGCTAGGACTTAATTTAGAAAAACAACATAATTGGTCTAAAGCTAAACAATACTATTTAAAAGCTCAAAACCTTCTCCCTACAAACTCGCAACCAGATACCTTTTTAGCTAATCTCTACTTTCAACAAAATAAAAACTCAAAAGCTATAGAATATTTACATTCTGCCTTGTTAAAAAATTCTAACGATGCGTGGGCATTAAACTTATTAGCCAAAGTCTATCTTCAAGAAAATAAAAACCTTAAAATAGCAGAAAGTCTTGCCAGACATAGTGTATCGTTAAAGCCAGAAATTCCTGACTTTTGGGAAACACTAAAAAAAATCCAACAATTAAACAAAACACTAGTCAATTAAAAACTAGATTTTAGACAAAATTCAATTTCTTCTATTTTTAAAGGATCTACTATTTTCTCTTTTTCTTTATCCAACACATAAAAAACATCTACTACTTTATCTTTATATGTAGCAACTCTAGCAAACAATACATCCAAATCTAAATTTAGAAGTGTTTTAGCAATTTTGTATAAAAATCCTGGTTTGTCATCAGCTATTACCTCAATCACTGTATAAAAATCAGACTTATTATTATCAACGGAAACCTTTATCTCTATATCATTTTTTGTAAAAAATTCATGCATAGAACTCATTTCTTTATCTACATCCAACTTATTACTAAAAACAAAATCTAAACGAGATTCAACTTTCTCCCAAAATTCATCTACAAAAAGAGGATCTGGGGGATTTGAAACTCTAAATATATCTATAAATAATCCATTCTTTAAAGAATTTAAATCAGCGCTAAATATATTTAATCCAGACATAGTTAAAACACCTACGATCTTCATAAACACACCACGAAAATCATCTCCAACAATTATTATTTCCCATAAATTAGTTTTTTTATCAGGTTTTGCTTGAAACACTATTCTTTTTTGTTTGTCTTTTTTTTCAAAAATAAGCTCAATGTGCTTGTAAATTTCTTGTGGCAAATGATGCAAAAGATAGCGAGCAGGTAAACTATCTAAAGTAGATTCTAAAAAATCCAAAGAAAACCTTTTCTTTCCCAGCTCTCTTAACTTATCCCGTGTGCTAGCCAATCTATGTACCAAATGAGGCTCTGCCAAGACTCCTTGTTCTAAAACCTTTTTCACTTTAAAAAACACTTCTCTTAACAAGCTCTCTACCCAAGGATTCCACGCCTTTGGTCCAGTAGCCTTAGCATCTGCATAAGAAAGCAAAGTAAGAAGACCAAGCTTTTTTGAGCTTTCTATTTTACTCGCAAGATTTACAATCACAGATTCATCTTCTAAATCTTGTCTGGTTGCTGTCTTTACTAATAACAAATGATTTTCAATTAAAAAACAAACTATATCTATAATATTGTTTTCTAAATTAAGCTTAGTTAAAATTTTTTTAGCCAACTGTGCACCTATCAAGGAATGATTTGGACCAATTTTTCCTATATCGTGAAACAATGCAGCCCATCTTAAGGAAATATCATTAGAATATTCCCCTATCAATTCACTCCATAAATTATCTTCTTTTACTTTAACTATAAAATCTACTGTTTTTACACTATGAGCTCCTGTAGGATAAATATGATAGGCATCAAACTGAACAAAATCAGATACAACTCCAAAATCAGGGAAAAACTTAGCTAAAAACTCTGTATCTAACATCTGCTTTAAAGCAAAATAAACGTTATCAGAGACTAAAATATCTTCCCATATTTTAGATGATTCTTCATTTTTATATAAAGAGTCTCTTAATAATGAGACTAACTCATTAATAATTCTTCTAGATTCCCAAGATATAGGGATATTATACATTGCTGAATATTTAAAAATCTCTAATAAAATAAGATTATTAGATAAAATATATTTTGTATCTTCAAAATCTAAAGTACCATTTCTTAAACAAATTCCTAAAGAAACATCTATTTCCTCTTCTTGCAGAAGATAATTAAAATTATTTATTTCAGTAAAGTGTGTTTTATAAAATAAATTACATAATACCTCCAAAACAGACATTTTTTTATGTAAAATAGATAAAAAATTTTCTACTGCAAATTTTCCATTTTTATCTTCAAATCCAATTTGTTGAGCAATAGTTGGTTGTATTTCAAAATGTAAAATATCATTTCTTCTCTTACTTAAAAAATGTAATTGATTTCTTACTAAAAAAATAAAATCCACACTTTCTTGTAATTCTTCATATTCTGGATGAGATATAAGACCTTCTCTCACTAGATCTTCTATTTGAGAAAGAGAAAACCACACCTTAGCAACCCACTTAAGATAGTGATAATCCCGCAGCCCACCTAATGATTCTTTTAGGTGAGGCTCTATTTGGGAACTAGCACTGCCAAATCGATCACCTCGCTTAATTCTATTTTCTTGAAGCCAATGGATAAATCTTTTTTTTAACTCCGGATTTAAAACTTTTGCTAAAGATAATTGAAAATCTTTAAAAAGATTTTTATCTCCTACAATAAAACGAGCATCCAACAAAGAAGCCAAAACTTCAAAGTTTTCTTTTGCAAGAGCTAAGCAATTGGAAATAGTCCAAACACTATGCCCTACTTCAAATCCCATGTCCCATAAGGGAACAAAAAGATTATGAGCAATCTTTTCTAATTCTAATAAATTATTATCATGTATCAAAAGCAAAATATCTATATCAGAGTGAACACACAACTCTGCTCGACCATACCCTCCAAGAGCAACCAAGCTAATACCTTTTGTGTTCAAATTTAAATCATTATATTTATCTTTAAAATAACAATCCGTAGCAAAAGAAAATAGATGCGCAAATTTTCTGCCACTTATTTGAGTAAGAAAACGAGGCGAAAGGATTCTCTTTAATGAACTTAAATTGTTAATTTCTTTACCCTTCATTTATATTCCTAAGCACTTTTTTTATAAATATATTAAATAGTTTCAGATAGTTTCAAAAATTTATATGTTATCTAAAGGACTCTTTACACCTAAAATATTCCTTTTGGCAATATGAGTATAAATCATAGTTGTCTGAACATGTTTATGTCCTAGAAGCTCTTGAACAGTTCTTATATCATAACCATCTTCTAAAAGATGTGTGGCAAAACTATGGCGTAAGGAATGAACACTTGCGGGCTTACTTATGCCTGCTTGTTTTAAAGCTGTCTTAAAAACTTTTTGTAAATTTACCACATGAAGATGATGCCGTCTAATTATCTTAGTTCTAGGATCAACAGATAAACGTGGAGATGGAAAAACCCAAAACCAACCCCATTCTTTTCCTGCATTAGGATATTTTTTTTCTAAAGCATGAGGCAGCATAACCCCATCTATATTATTTTTTCTATCTTCTAAAAAAATTTTTTTAACTGTTTCTAAGTGTTTAATAATAAGAGGAACTATAGAAGAAGATAAAAGAGTGACTCTATCCTTATCACCTTTTCCAGAACGCACTACAATTATCTCTTTCTCAAGATCCAAATCCTTTACGCGTAATCTTATACATTCTGCTAATCGTAAACCAGAACCATAAATAATAAGACACATAAGTTTATATGGCATCTCTAAAAAATTTAAAACATTTTTAACTTCCTTCCTAGATAAAACCACAGGAATCCTCTTCCTCTCTTTTGCTCTTAAGGCATCTACTTTTAAATCTTTTTCTAACACCTTTTTAAAAAAGAAAACAAAAGCATTTAAGGCTTGATTTTGAGTAGAAGGAGACACTTTTTTCTCTATGGCCAACCAGCTTAAAAAATCTTGCACATCCTTAGAATTTAATAAATAAGGACTTTTACCTTCTACAAATATTTTTAATCTCCGTATCCAGGCAAGATATGTTCTCTCTGTTCTATAAGAAAAATGTTTTAATCGTAATACTTTAATCATATTTTCTTCAAATTGCTCCCAAGCCATCGACTCTACATTGGCTTGCTCTTTCTTGTTTACCTTTTCCCAATAGTAATTATAAAAGGAAATAGCCTCTTTTGCTTGATGTAACTGCCAATTTTCTATTTTCTTCTCTAATAGATTTAAAAATCTCTTTTGTTGATCTTCTTCTATTCTTTCTCCCCATTTTCCTCCCATCTCTTTCCATAGCAATCCAACCCATCTTAAATAATAAGGAACTTTTCTCTCTTCTATCCTCACTGTGTTAAGCAAAAACTTTTCAAAATCTTTCCTCATCCCTCCCCCCTACATAAACATATTACTAAAATATTAAAATATCCAATATCATAGTTTCTTTATATTATTAAATATCAAATAATATTCAAATCTAATTCTCTCCAATACCCACCCCCAATTTTTCTGTCAACTATCTAAATTTGCTACTTAGCTTAGATACTGACAACTAATATTGACAATAAAAAATAAAGTAAGTAGAAAATAATTGGCGGAGATTAAAGATAATAAATATGAATATGTTAACTGAAGCAAATTATGCCAGTAGAGAGAATAGGAAAATTTCTAAGATTTGATGATCTGGGTATCACTCCCTCGCTGGGGGTTGAAACAGACAAAATCGATGAGTGTATTGCCGAGGTAAATAAATCCGGAATCAAAGGGTTGTTCGGATGCCCCGTATTTGGATTTAAACAAGATAATTTGGACTTCTTAAAAGAAACTCCTGATGTAGAGCAGTTGTGGTTTTGGGAAATAAACCTTAAAAATATAGACGGCATTTATAATTTAAAAAATCTACGGTATTTCGGGATTCAAGAGAAAAGAGCACCGATAGATTTTTCTATGTTTTCTGAACTTGAGCATATGGTTTGGAATTACACAAAGAAGGATGAAGGACTTATCGAGCTATTAAAGGTCAAAAACTTTGATTTGTGGCGCTATAATCCTAAGGCGAAAAGCTATGATGGTTTATGCATTCCTCCAAATACTGAAAAGTTAGAGGTGAATTGGGCGAACCCTTCCACACTAGAAGGCCTTCAGTGTTTACCTAGGTTAAGAGAAATACAGTTTCATTATTGCCGTAACTTAACAACATTAAAAGGTCTTGAGGTTATAGCCCCGAACCTAGAAAAGATAGTAGTTACTCGGTGCAAAAATATGACCGATAATGATGCACTCAATGAACTAAAAAATATTAAGTATGCATACATCAATAATGAGCGAATAATCAGTTAACAAGCGGCTGCACCGGACAAATTTCCGCTGTCACCTTTTGTGCAAAAACACGCACAAAAGCCGCCATCAAAAATTTGCTCGGTGAGCCGGGCGTTAGATTAATAAAAAGGAGAAAACAAAAAATGGAAGTAGAACTTCGAGATGAAGAAAAATTATTAGAAAAAATACGAGAACTACCATTGATATATAAAAAAGAACTAATGGATTTTATAGAATATTTGCAATTAAAAGCTCAAAGAAAAGAAACCCTATATTTAAGTGAGCAATCTCTATCAAAAGATTGGCTTCTTCCAGAGGAAGATGAAGCATGGAAAAATTTATAAAAGGAGATGTAGTGGTTATTCCTTTTCCTTTTTCTGATTTAAGCGGAAGCAAAAGAAGACCAGCATTAATAATTTCAAATTTAGAAGGATATGATTTAATTTTGTGTCAAATAACAAGTAAAAATATAAAAGATAAGTATGCAATAGACCTAAAAGATGATGACTTTGCAGCAGGAGGCTTAAGACAAGAAAGTAATATAAGACCTAATAAAATATTTACAGCAGATAAAGATATAATTTTATATAAAATAGGTAGTTTGAAAATTCATAAGCTGCAAGAAGTAATAAATAGAATTATAGAAATAATAAAGTAATCTAACAAGGCGGTCCAGCGGACTCGCTACTCGCTCGCCGCTGACCTTAGCGTT
>NZ_FNIN01000010.1 GCF_900104045.1 Desulfonauticus submarinus | reverse complement strand
AGAGTTAGGATTGATTTATGTGGGATATAGAAGAGAAGACCGTTCTGGGATCGACCTACTTTCCCACCCTTTAAATAGGGCAGTATCATTGGCGCTGGAGGTCTTAACTTCCGAGTTCGGAATGGGATCGGGTGTTACCCCTCCGCTATGGACCCCAGAACGGAAAAATTTATGATTAAACAGGGGTGAGGGAAAGAGGTTTATAGAGATAAGTTAAGACGCTCGGACTATTAGTACCGGTTAGCTAAACGCATCGCTGCGCTTACACTTCCGGCCTATCTACCTGGTAGTCTTCCAGGGTCCTTCGTCGAGCCGAAACTCGAGGGAGACCTTATCTTGGGGAGGGCTTCCCGCTTAGATGCCTTCAGCGGTTATCCCGTCCGATCATAGCTACCCTGCTGTGCCGCTGGCGCGACAACAGGTCCACTAGAGGATCGTCCATCCCGGTCCTCTCGTACTAGGGACAGAACCCCTCAAGTCTCCTACGCCCACAGCGGATGAGGACCGAACTGTCTCACGACGTTCTAAACCCAGCTCGCGTACCACTTTAATCGGCGAACAGCCGAACCCTTGGGACCTGCTCCAGCCCCAGGATGTGATGAGCCGACATCGAGGTGCCAAACCACGCCGTCGATGTGAACTCTTGGGCGTGATCAGCCTGTTATCCCCGGCGTACCTTTTATCCGATGAGCGATGGCCCTTCCATGCGGAACCACCGGATCACTAAGGCCTACTTTCGTACCTGCTCGAGATGTCTCTCTCACAGTCAAGCTCCCTTATGCCTTTGCACTCAACGGCTGGTTTCCAATCAGCCTGAGGGAACCTTTGCACGCCTCCGTTACCTTTTAGGAGGCGACCGCCCCAGTCAAACTACCCACCAGACACTGTCCACGACTAGGATCACTAGCCGCGTTAGGGCCCTAGATTACCAAGGGTGGTATTTCAAGGGCGGCTCCACCTGAGCTGGCGCCCAGGCTTCATAGCCTCCCACCTATCCTACACATGATAATCCAAGACCCAATGTCAAGCTGTAGTAAAGGTGCACAGGGTCTTTCCGTCCTGCTGCGGGTACCCGGCATCTTCACCGGGAGTTCAATTTCACCGAGCCTCTGGTTGAGACAGTGTGGGGATCGTTACGCCATTCGTGCAGGTCGGAACTTACCCGACAAGGAATTTCGCTACCTTAGGACCGTTATAGTTACGGCCGCCGTTTACCGGGGCTTCGGTTCAGTGCTTCGCCTTACGGCTAACACCTCCCCTTAACCTTCCGGCACCGGGCAGGCGTCAGTCCCTATACGTCGTCTTACGACTTCGCAGAGACCTGTGTTTTTAGTAAACAGTCGCCCCCACCATTTCTCTGCGGCTCCCAGCAGCTCCAGTAGTTAATACCTTCACCACCAAGAGCACCCCTTCTCCCGAAGTTACAGGGTCATTTTGCCGAGTTCCTTAACCAGAGTTCGCTCGAGCGCCTTAGGTTACTCACCCCGCCCACCTGTGTCGGTTTACGGTACGGTCTAGCTAACGGTCTCGCTTAGAGGCTTTTCTCGGCAGCTTGGGATCGGCCACTTCGTCCTTTATAGACTCGTACTCACCCCTCAGCGTTTACAGGAGCCCGGATTTGCCTAAGCTCCCCGCCTACAGGCTTGAACCGACTATTCCAACAGTCGGCTGACCTACCCTTCTGCGTCCCCCCTTCGCTCAAACGACCGTTAACCAGGCGCAGGAATATTAACCTGCTTCCCATCAGCTACGCCTCTCGGCCTCGCCTTAGGAACCGGCTAACCCAGGGCAGATTAGCTTTACCCTGGAAACCTTGGGCTTACGGCGAGAGAGTTTCTCACTCTCTTTATCGTTACTCATGCCAGCATATTCACTTCCCTACAGTCCAGCATACCTCACAGTACACCTTCTTCCCGTAGGGAACGCTCCCCTACCCCAAGTACCTAACGGTACTTAGCCGCGGCTTCGGTATCATGCTTAAGCCCCGGTACATTTTCGGCGCAGAACCACTAGACCAGTGAGCTGTTACGCTTTCTTTAAAGGATGGCTGCTTCTAAGCCAACCTCCTGGCTGTCTCAGTAGCTCCACCTCCTTTCCCACTTAGCATGAATTTCGGGACCTTAGCCGGCGGTCTGGGCTGTTTCCCTCTCGACTATGGACCTTCTCACCCACAGTCTGACTCCCAGGCTAAACTTACGGCATTCGGAGTTTGGTAGGGTTTGGTAACCTGGTGGGGCCCCTAGCCCTTCCAGTGCTCTACCTCCGCAAGTCATCGCCTGAGGCTATACCTCAATATATTTCGGGGAGAACCAGCTATCACCGAGTTTGATTGGCCTTTCACCCCTATCCACAGGTCATCCGAGCAGTTTTCAACCTACACCGGTTCGGGCCTCCAGTAGGTGTTACCCTACCTTCACCCTGCCCATGGATAGATCACTCGGCTTCGGGTCTAATCCCCAGTACTATAACGCCCTCTTCAGACTCGCTTTCGCTACGGCTTCGCCTCTTAAAGGCTTAACCTCGCACTGAAAATTAACTCGCTGGCCCATTATGCAAAAGGCACGCCCTCACTACACCTAATGGCATAGCTCGGACTGCTTGTAGGCAATCGGTTTCAGGTTCTATTTCACTCCCCTCCCGGGGTTCTTTTCACCTTTCCCTCACGGTACTTTCCGCTATCGGTCGCCAGGGAGTATTTAGCCTTGGAGGATGGTCCCCCCAGATTCCCACAGGGTTCCACGTGCCCCGCAGTACTCGGGTACCACCAGCGCCACTTTCGATTTCGCATACGGGCCTTTCACCCTCTATGGGACACCTTCCCAGGTGCTTCTGCTATCTACTCATGGATCACTTTATGGTGGCCCCACAACCCCGGATAGCATGCTATCCGGTTTAGGCTACTCCCCTTTCGCTCGCCGCTACTCAGGGAATCTCGTTTGATTTCTCCTCCTCCGGGTACTGAGATGTTTCACTTCCCCGGGTTCGCCCCCTGATTACTCAGGGTACCTGGATGTTACTCCAGGTGGGTTCCCCCATTCGGATATCCCCGGATCATAGCCTGTTTGGCGGCTCCCCGAGGCTTTTCGCAGCCTACCACGTCCTTCATCGCCTCCTGGCGCCTAGGCATCCACCGATTGCCCTTAATATCTTAACCTATCTCTTCCGCTCTTTCCCTCTTTACCCCTATTTAATTGTCAATTAACTCTCTAAAGATTCCTATGTAACACCCTCAATTCCTAAGAGTGCTACAACTAAAACCTTTAGCCTGGTGGAGGTGAACGGAGTCGAACCGATGACCTCCTGCGTGCAAGGCAGGCGCTCTCCCAGCTGAGCTACACCCCCACACTCTCCACCCTTCTTACTTGGTGGGCCTAGATGGACTTGAACCATCGACCTCACGCTTATCAGGCGTGCGCTCTAACCGAAACTGAGCTATAGGCCCATCTAAACCCTATTCTATCTACTTTCAATCAACTACCATCACTTCTAACAATTAAATAGCGAGCTTATACAGGTAGAGTAGAAAGCTTATCCTCTATAAAGGAGGTGATCCATCCGCACCTTCCGGTACGGATACCTTGTTACGACTTCACCCCAATCACCAGCCCTACCGTCGGCAGCTGCCTCCCCTTACGGGGTTGGCTCACTGACTTCGGGTAGAACCAGCTTTCGTGGTGTGACGGGCGGTGTGTACAAGGCCCGGGAACGTATTCACCCCGGCATGCTGATCCGGGATTACTAGCGATTCCGCCTTCATGCAGTCGAGTTGCAGACTGCAATCCGAACTACGATGGGTTTTTTGGGATTAGCTCCACCTCGCGGTCTCGCAACCCTTTGTACCCACCATTGTAGTACGTGTGTAGCCCTGGGCGTAAGGGCCATGATGACTTGACGTCGTCCCCACCTTCCTCCGAGTTGACCTCGGCAGTCCCCCTAGAGTGCCCGGCTTTACCCGATGGCAACTAAGGGCAAGGGTTGCGCTCGTTGCGGGACTTAACCCAACACCTCACGGCACGAGCTGACGACAGCCATGCAGCACCTGTCTCCGGGTTCCCCGAAGGGCACTCCGCCATCTCTGGCAGATTCCCGGGATGTCAAGCCCAGGTAAGGTTCTTCGCGTTGCATCGAATTAAACCACATACTCCACCGCTTGTGCGGGCCCCCGTCAATTTCTTTGAGTTTCATCCTTGCGGACGTACTCCCCAGGCGGGACACTTATCGCGTTTGCTTCGACACCCAGCGGGTCTAACCGCCAAACGTCTAGTGTCCATCGTTTACAGCGTGGACTACCAGGGTATCTAATCCTGTTTGCTCCCCACGCTTTCGCACCTCAGCGTCAGTTTCGGCCCAGGTAGCCGCCTTCGCCTCTGGTGTTCCTCCCGATATCTACGGATTTCACCCCTACACCGGGAATTCCGCTACCCTCTACCGAACTCTAGCTCAGCAGTCTCAAGTGCTATCCCAAGGTTAAGCCCTGGACTTTCACACCTGACTTGCCAAGCCGCCTACGCGCGCTTTACGCCCAGTGATTCCGAATAACGCTCGCACCCTCCGTATTACCGCGGCTGCTGGCACGGAGTTAGCCGGTGCTTCCTCTGGAGGTACCGTCAAACTAATAGCCTATTCGACTATCAGCCCTTCTTCCCTCCTGACAGAGGTTTACGACCCGAAGGCCTTCTTCCCTCACGCGGCGTCGCTGGGTCAGGGTTGCCCCCATTGCCCAATATTCCCCACTGCTGCCTCCCGTAGGAGTCTGGGCCGTGTTCCAGTCCCAGTGTGGCCGTCCACCCTCTCAGGCCGGCTACCCATCGTCGCCTTGGTAGGCCTTTACCCCACCAACTAGCTAATGGGACGCAGGCTCATCCCCAGGCGGTAGCTTCTTCGAGAGGCCACCCTTTCTTAGCTAACCCCTTAATCATTAGCTAATTCATCCGGTATTAGCCCCGCTTTCGCAAGGTTATCCCAGTCCCAGGGGTAGATCACCCACGCGTTACTCACCCGTGCGCCGCTTTACTCACCACCCGAAGGTGGCTTTCTCGCTCGACTTGCATGTGTTAGGCACGCCGCCAGCGTTCATTCTGAGCCAGAATCAAACCCTCCAGATTAAATTCCTTCTCAAAAAAAAACCTTACTAGCTCTCTACTCTACCCTAACTCGCTATTCAATTGTCAAAAATCATGGAGCTTTCCCTTCTAACTCACTCCACCTTAACTTGTCAATAACTTTTTTTCCACAACCCCAATCACCACTCCAACTCCAAAACAACTCTCTCCAACCCAACTCCATCCCCTCGTGGCGAAGGAGCTTTTTTAGCTATGTTGGCCAAAAAGTCAAGCTTTTTTTATTTTTTTCTTTAAAAAAATTTTAAGTACCTAAATATATTAACCTTATCCTAAAAAAACATCTAAAAGCAAATTATCTGCATGAATAACTTCAGAATATATGTTTTCACCTAAAATTGAAGTCAACTCAGAGCTTTTTTTTCCTTTTATCAAGGCAATGTCAGATGAAGCATAATTGCTTAAACCAACACCAATCGGTGTTCCTTGTTTACTCAAAACTTGTACAAGAGAACCTTTACTAAATTCACCTTTGATTCCTACTATTCCCACAGGAAGCAAGCTTTTACCCTTTTTTAAAGCCAGTATAGCTCCTTGATCTACTATTATCTGACCTTCTGGATCTAAATTATAAGCAAACCAAAATTTTCGTCTTGAAATCTTCTTTCCTTCTGGCAAAATCCACGAACCAATGTTTTGTCCAGAAAATAACTTTTCAAGAATAAACCTCTCTTTACCAGGCAAAATAACAGTAGGCACTCCAAGTTGTGCTGCTCTTTTAGCAGAAAGAAGTTTACTATACATTCCTCCAGAGCCTTGTTCACTTTTACCTTCACAAAGCTTATTTAGATCCAAAGAAAAAATATTTTCAATATAGTCTATTTTTTTTGCCTTGGGATAAAGAGATGGATTTTTTTCAAATACTCCTTGAGCAGAGGTAAGGTTTATTAATAAATCTGCTTCTACTAAATTTAAAATCAACACTGCCAGTTGATCATTATCTCCAAATTTAAGTTCTTGGACAGCTACAGTATCATTTTCATTAACTATGGGTATAGTTCGCCATTCAAAAAGTTGGGAAAAAGTATTTCTAGCATTTAAAAATCTTTCTCTACTTTTTAAGTCCTCTCTGGTTAGCAAAATCTGAGCAGTTATTTTGGAAAATCGAGCAAAAGCCTCATCATAAATATGCATAAGCCTGCTTTGCCCAATTGCAGAAGCTGCCTGTTTATAAACTAAGTTAGACTTTATTTTACACTTAGAAACAACTTTACAACCTGCAGCAACAGCTCCTGAACTAACTACCACAATATCAATTCCTTTATTATGAACCAATGATAAGTCATCAGCCAATCTAGTAATAACTTTTAAATCCAAATCATTTTCAGTTGTTAAAACAGCACTACCAACTTTTACTACTATTTTTTTTACGCTCTGTAGAACTTGTTGTTTATAAAATTGAAAGTCTTGAGGTTTCACAGGCTCTCCTCTTTAATACAATAGGCTAAAATCTGATATTAAACAAATAATCCTATATTTACAATTTTTTCCACATAGCAGACAAAAGTTCCTCAATTCCATCTCCATGCAAAGCAGAAATAAAAAACAGCTCTGGATACTTATTTTTTAATATACTCAAATCTTCTTTTGAAAGTAAATCAATCTTATTAATAACTTTTATCTGCTGCTTTTTAGCTAATACAGGATCAAATTTTTCAAGCTCTTTATTAATTAAATCAAAACCTTGGGCAATATTATCTAAGTCCACATCTTCTATACTTAAAATATGAACCAAAAATCTTGTTCTTTCCACATGTTTTAAAAAACGATGCCCCAATCCCTGGCCTAAATGAGCCCCTTCAATAAGTCCTGGGATATCAGCTATAACCATCTTGCGTCCCAAATCATCCGCAATAACGCCCAAATTAGGCACCAAAGTAGTAAAAGGGTAAGGAGCAATTTTAGGTCTTGCTGCAGAAATAGCTGAAAGAAAAGTAGACTTACCTGCATTGGGCAATCCCAACAAACCAACATCTGCAATTAGTTTAAGCTCTAGTCTGAGCCTTTTTTCCTCTCCAGGGAGACCTGGCTGAGCATAACGAGGGGCCTGATTAGTAGGTGTTTTAAAGTACATATTACCTTTGCCACCTCTGCCACCTCTTGCTATCAAAAATTTTTCTCCATTTTTAGCTAAATCTGCCAATAAAACTTCTTTTCCTTGTTCCTCATCTTTAATTTCATAGATCAAAGTACCTACAGGGACTTCAATTACCAAATCTTTACCAGCTCTACCATCTTTCTGACTTCCCATACCGGGTTGTCCATTCTCTGCTTGATACACCCTCTTTAATCTAAAATCATACAAAGTAAGAAGTTTATTACTTGCTAGAAAATAGACATCTCCTCCCTTACCGCCAGAGCCACCATCAGGTCCCCCTTTAGGAACAAATTTTTCTCGCCTAAAGGAAACACATCCTCTTCCACCTTTACCAGCTTTAACTAAAATTTTTGCTTCATCAATAAAACGCATTGTTTTTAATCTTTTTTCTAATTTAAAATTTGCTTTTTAGCTTTAGAAGCTAAAGCATGTCTTTTTTGGGCTGAAAGCACCACCTTACGCAATCTAATACTTTTTGGAGTTACTTCCACCATCTCATCATCTCTAATAAAGTGCAAGGCCCTTTCTACAGTCATAGGTAAAACAGGGGTCAAAATTACTGCATCATCTTTTCCTGCAGCACGAAGATTTGTAAGCTTCTTGGCTTTACAAGGATTTACATCTAAATCATTGGCCCTATTGTGTTCTCCTATAATCATACCTTCATAAACCATATCTCCAGGACGAACAAAGAGCTGTCCTCTGGGCTCAAGATTAAATAAAGCATAAGCTACAGCAACTCCCTCTCTATCCGCAACCAAAGCACCAGTAAACCTGGAAGGGATTTCTCCTGTATATTCACCATAACCCACATACAAAGAGTGCATAATACCTGTTCCCTTTGTGTCCGTAAGAAACTCATCTCTATAACCAATAAGCCCCCGTGAAGGGATCAAAAATTCCAATCTCACGCGTCCTTTGCCATTGTTTACCAAATTTTGCATTCTTCCTTTACGCAAGGAAAGTTTCTCTGTAACTACTCCCATAAACATCTCTTCGCAATCAATAAACACTCGCTCCATAGGCTCTAATAGCATATCGCCTTCTTTTTTAAAGATAACCTTTGGACGGCCAACACAAAGTTCAAATCCTTCCCTACGCATTGTTTCCACTAATACTGCTAGTTGGAACTCTCCTCTACCTTTTACAATAAAAGCATCTTTATCCTCTGTCTCTTCAATTCTAATAGCCACATTGAGCAATGTTTCTTTTAACAGACGTTCTCTAATTTTACGAGACTGGACATATTTCCCTTCCCTACCTGCAAAAGGCGAAGTATTAATGGAAAAAAGCATAGATACAGTTGGCTCATCAACTTGAATTCTGGGCAAAGCCTTGGGATTTGCTTTTGTGGCAATAGTATCTCCAATCTTTACTTCTTCTATTCCAGAAAGAACCACAATATCTCCAGCTTCCACTTCTTTTACTTCGTTGACTTCCATTCCCTCATAAACCTGTAGCTTAGATACCTTTAGGGTTACTGTTTTCTCCTCCCCAATACAAACTAGGGTCTCATTGGCTTTAACTCTTCCATTAAACACTTTACCAATTGCCAATCTACCCAAATAATCAGAATAACCCAAATCAGAAACCAACATTTGAAAAGGTGCGCTTGGATCAAAACTAGGAGCAGGAATATGTTCTAATATTGCATCAAAAAGCAAGGTTAAATCTTGATCTTCTTCAGATAAACTTTTTTTACATACTCCTGTCTTTCCAATGGTATAAAGCACAGGACAATCCAATTGTTGTTCAGACGCATCCAATTCTATAAGTAAATCATACACTTCATCTAAAACCTCATTTGGTCTAGCATCCTTACGATCAATCTTATTAATACAAAGAATTAAAGCTAAGTTCGATTGCAAAGCCTTTTGCAATACAAACCTTGTTTGAGGGAGTGGTCCTTCAGAAGCATCTACCAATAAAATAGCTCCATCAACCATGGAAAGAGCTCTCTCTACTTCTCCTCCAAAGTCAGCATGGCCTGGAGTATCCAAGATATTAATCTTTACTCCTTTATAAGTAAGAGCACAATTTTTTGCCGCAATAGTAATACCTCTTTCTCTTTCCAACTCCAAAGAATCCATTACCCTTTCCACATCTTCAGATTGCCTAAAAATACCGCTCAGCTTAAGCATGCTATCTACTAGTGTAGTTTTTCCATGGTCAACATGTGCTATTATAGCAATATTTCTTATTTTTTTATTTACCCCTACAGACTTCATTCAAAATTCTCCTTTTAAAAAACAAAAAGCCCCTTTTAAAAGGGGCTTTAAAACAACATAAAAAATAAAACCACCAGTTAATTAAGCAGGCACAACACTAACTCTTGTCTTAACTCTATTTTTCCTTTTATATTTTTCAAACTTTACCACTCCATCCACAAGAGCAAACAGTGTATAGTCTTTTCCTACACCAACATTTTTACCTGGATGAATTTTTGTTCCAAGCTGACGCACCAATATATTACCTGCTCTTACCTGCTGGCCAGCAAATCTCTTTACCCCTCTTCTTTTACCAATGCTATCTCTACCATTACGGGTACTTCCACCTGCTTTTTTATGAGCCATAATCTCCTCCTAGGCCTGGATTTCTTTTATCCGCAAAGCAGTAAACCATTGTCTATGACCTTGTTTCTTGCGGTAACCCTTTCTTCTCTTCTTCTTAAAAACAATAATCTTCTTACCTCTTCCATGCCCTAAAACTTCACATACTACCTTTGCACCATCCACATAAGGAGTGCCAATCTTAACCTCAGCACCCTCACCTACCACCAGCACCTTATCTAAAACGATCTCTTTTGCTGGCTCCACATCTAATTTTTCGACCTTAATCTCAAGCCCTTCTTGGACACGATACTGTTTTCCACCTGTTTCCACTATCGCAAACATAGTTTTAACCTCCAGAAAAGTGAAACAGCACAAATAGACTATTTTTTTTAGGTTAGTCAAGACTTTTTTACATAAAATAAAAATCCAATCCCATTTTACCTATTTCTTAAGGGTTCTGGCTAAAACTAAAACCTGAATAGTTCTAGCCCCTTTTTGCTTTAAAACCTTGCTCGCTTCAAAACAAGTAGCTCCTGTAGTATAAATGTCATCTATGAGTAAAACACTTTTCCCTTGCAAATCTTGCTTTACGGCAAAACAACCTTTTACATTTAGCTTTCTTTCTTTTCTGTCTAACTCTCTCTGCGGCAAAGTGTCTTTAATTTTTAATAATAAATTTCGTTTCAGTGTAAAATGCAAACGCTTACACAAACCTTTTGCTAGTTCTAAACTTTGATTAAAACCTCTAGCTCTTAGCTCATTTTTAGACATAGGAATGCACATTACTATATCTGGTTTTAAAAAACTAAATTCAAAAAATGCATTTTCTAAAATATCAACTAAAAAATTCAGCATTTCCATTTTTTTTTGAAATTTAAAATCATAAATAATTTTTTGATAAATATCTGTGAGAAACACTCCAAAACCAAATTTGGTCCAAGGAGGAGGATGTTTCAAACAACTACTACACACATGAGATGTATCTAATACATACTTCTCTCCACACAAGGAACAATATCCTCCCTGTTTAGGGATTATATTTTGTAAACACTTCAGGCAAAAATAAATCTCTACCTCTGGAGAACCACACAAAAGACAACGTCTTAAAGAAAAAAAACTAGATGGAAAGAAAGGAAAATACCTTTTCTTCCACCTGTTGAGAAATATGTTTAGGCGCATCTAGCCCTCTTAGACCACACACTTTCACAGATAAACAAAAAATGGAGGCAAAATAAGTTAAAGTCAGCTCTGTACCTATAAAAAGTTTATTCCCTTTAGGTCTACCAGCTACAAGAACTGCCTTTAAAATGCCTGGCAAGGCATTTAATTTGTTTCGCTGTTGCAAGGCATAAAAACTCTGAGCTCTATCAATAAACCCCTTACACCTCCCTGGAAGATGATAAAAATATATTGGAGCAAAAAAGAACACTTTTCTTAAAATTAACATCTCTTGAAATAAACTATAAATATTATCCTTACTCTCAAAAATGCATCTTCCTAAAAAGGAATCCTGCATACACTTCTGACAACCTTGGCAAGCATAGAATTGCTCTCTAGCTAAGGAAAACAATCTTACAGAATATCCTCTAGCCTCTAAAAAAACTTTGGCTTTTAGGGCTAAGGTCTCTGTGGTTCCATTTTTATTTGGGCTACCACTTATTAGAAGAATCTTTTCGGACATAAATTCCTTTAATATAGCTAGGATATTTTTCTATTGTTAAAATATAGTTGGGTTCTTTTTTCAATACCTTGCTTAAGGCTCGTTCTAATTTATCAGAAACTAATACTACTAAAACCATAGGTTGTTTTTCTTTAAGATACAACTGTATCTCCTGAAAAACTTTTCAGCACGTATTTCTAAAGTCTAAAATTATTTCTTTTTTTTGCATGTTACCCATCTAATTTTTCATATTCTTTTAAATAACGATACCCCATTTTTTGCCAAGAAAAATACTTTGTAGCTTTTTCTCGGGCGAGTTGTCCTACTTCTTTTAATTTTGAAGCATGTTGTAATAGCAAAATGGCTTGTTTTATCAAGTCTTCTTGGGAAAACGGTTCTATTAAAAAACCTGTTTTATTAGAATCAATTTGCTCATTTATACCACCCACCCCATAAGCAAGCACAGGAAGTCCCGCAGCCATTGCCTCTAGAATAACTAAAGGATAATTGTCAGCTAAAGTGGGATATAAAAACAGAGAAGCTCTCTCCATTACCTTCCAAACAGCTGCACTAGAAAGGTACGGTAAAATTAATACATCTTGAACTTGTTTTTTCTCAACATCGCCAATAACAATCCCCTTAGCATCTGGATGTTCTACTTTTATTCTATTCCAAATAGATAACCATGAACCACCACCTTTAAAACCTGCCTTGAGTCCACCATGAGCTACAAATAATACCAATTTCTGTTTATATCTTAAAAGGTCGAACTGAGGATGAATATACTCTACTTCCACTCCATTTGGAATTACTTTCACTTTTAACCAAGGCATTATCTTTTTTAATATCTTTTTTAACCAATTAGAAGGCACTATAATTAAAGGTTTTATAGAAAAAAGTATTTTCTTTTGAAACTCAAAAATTTTTGTAGCATTAAAAATCTGCTGTGGACAATTTTCACACTTTTGCTCCCACTGAACACAATTAACAGGGAACACACAGCCACCACTAAATACTCTAAAATCATGAGCAGTAATCACAATCTTATCTTTTTTAGGGAGAGAAGCTAAAATATTAGACCAATTAAGCAAAGTATGAAAATGCCAAATGGCACTCTTATGTTCAAAAGAGATATTATTCTCTTCTTCAGAAAAATGTCTAATTATGTGCCCTTTTTTAGAGAGAAACTTAGACAATAAATTGACTACTCTAGCCGCTCCTCCCTTGTCTTTTAAAGTAGAATAAAAACAAACTTCCATCTTTTAACTAAGATAATTATACCCAATAAAAAAAGGATTATGTATCTTTTCCTCTTTTACAACAGTAGGCTCTCCATGACCTGGGTAGATTATAGTATCTGAAGGCAAAGTAAAAATACTTTCTTCTACTGACTTTTTTAAAATCTCTAAGTCTCCGCCAGGGAAATCTGTTCGGCCAACTGAACGGAAAAAAATTAAGTCCCCAACAAATACTGCCTTTAGCTCTGGAAAATAAAAAGACAAACTGCCAGGAGAATGACCAGGTGTAGCTAAAACCTTACATTTGGTATTTAAAACCTCTACTTCTCCTGGCCTTAAATCTTTAAATTCAAAAAGTTCTGTTGAAGGAAAATCCATAAACCCTCCTAAACCAAGCTCTGATTCTAACAAATAAGCATCTTTCTGACTCGCAAAAATAGGAGCGCCAGTGAGTTTACTCAATTTAGCATTGC
The DNA here is from genome assembly GCF_900104045.1 of Desulfonauticus submarinus. Classification (NCBI taxonomy): domain Bacteria; kingdom Pseudomonadati; phylum Thermodesulfobacteriota; class Desulfovibrionia; order Desulfovibrionales; family Desulfonauticaceae; genus Desulfonauticus; species Desulfonauticus submarinus. The sequence continues at coordinate 47,728 of NZ_FNIN01000010.1, read as the reverse complement.
CCTGAATATGATCAAAGTGCAAATGGGTATTTAAAATGAGAGTTAAAGTAAGATTATTCTTCTCTAAGAACTTTATAATCTCCGTTGGTTCTCCTCCAGGATCTATAACTATAGCTTCCTCTTTATTAAAAATAAGATAACAGTTTGTTGCCAATACCCCAAGATTAAAAGTTTTAACACTCAAGCTCATAAAAACTCCTTATTTTCTTTTATATCTCTTTTTCATTTACTTTTTATTTACTAAAATAATTAGGAATCAACAGCAAGCAAAGAATCTTCTGTGTTAAAACAAAAAATCTCTTTTATTCTTTAAGCATCTTTCGGTTTACCAAATAATGGACATGGCTGGAAATTAATGAAAATGTAAGAATCGTAAGGCAATAAAATCTTTATTCTTAAAATAAAAAAGGCCTGGTTAATACCAGGCCTTGTTTACTGGCTCCCCGGGACGGACTCGAACCGCCAACCTAGTGGTTAACAGCCACCCGCTCTGCCGATTGAGCTACCGGGGAAAATTAAAAACTCACCCCTTAAGCGGTGAGAAGTGCTTTTAAGCAACTTTTAACTTATCGTCAAGATTTTTTTTATTTTATATTTTTGCAGCTATTGGCATTCTCCAGCCTGTCCCAAAAGCTCTATCTGTTACTTTAAGGCCAGGAGGAGCTTGCTTACGCTTAAATTCTGCAATCCTCACCATCCTATAAATTTTTTGCACTACTGCTTCTTCATATCCCAACTTTATTATCTCTTCTGGTTCCATATTCTTTTCTACAATAAACTCTAAAATTTTATCTAATATTTCATAAGGAGGCAAATTATCTTCATCTTTTTGATTAGGCCTAAGCTCTGCTGAAGGGGGTTTAACTAATACTCTAGAAGGAATAATTTCTACTTCTCTATTTAACCACTTACAAACCTTATAAACCATTGTCTTTGGAACATCCGCAATTACAGCCAGTCCACCAGACATATCACCATAAATAGTGCAATAGCCTACTGCTAACTCTGATTTGTTCCCTGTGGTTAATAAAAGAGCACCTAATTTATTGCTAATAGCCATAAGTAAATTTCCCCTAATCCTAGATTGGATATTTTCTTCAGTCACATCTTCAGGCAACCCTCTAAAAATAGGATGCAAAGTATTAACAAAGCTCTGTCGAATATCTTCTATGGGCAAAACATATGTATTAATTCCCAAGGTCTTAGCTAATTGTAAAGCATCTTCATTACTTTCCTTACTTGTAAAACAAGACGGCATCAAAACACCTAACACATTTTTAGGCCCTAAAGCTTCCACTGCTATTACTGCAGTTAGAGAAGAATCTATACCACCTGACAAACCTATCACCACCTTGTTAAAGCCGCACTTTCTCACATAATCAGAAACTCCCAAGACTAAAGCTCTAAAAATATCTTCCTCTCTAGGAATCTTTCCCTTTTCAGGAAAATCAGTTTTAGTATAAATATCTATAACTGCTATTTCTTCTTTAAATGAAGAAGCTCTATAAATCATCTCACCATTTGCATTAAAAACCATACTCCTACCTGGAAAAATTAAATCATCATTTGCCCCTACCTGATTTACATATACAACAGGAAAAGAATATTTCTTACTTAAATAAGCAAGCATTTTTTGCCTAACTTCCTGTTTTCCTACTGTAAAAGGAGATGCAGAAAGATTTATTAAAACATTTACCTGTGCGTTTGCCAATCCTGCCACTGGATCTTCTGGGTAAAAAGCTCTTTGCCAAAACTCTTTATCATTCCAAATATCTTCACAAATAGTGATCCCTAATTTTCCCCACTTATTTTCTACAACTTTATCTTTTGTAAAAGCAGTAAAATAACGTTGCTCATCAAACACATCGTAATTAGGCAACAATGTTTTGCCAATCCAAGTTTTTATTTGGCCATCTTCTAAAAAAAGAGCTGCATTAAAAACTTTTAAATTTTCAACCCATGGGCATCCAAGTATTACAGGGCCTAATAAGCGTAGATTCTCTGCCAATCGCCTCGCTGACTTAACACATCTATTTAACACTTGCTTTCTCAACAATAAATCACGTGGAGGATAACCAAGCAACGCCAGTTCTGAAGTAATTACTATTTGCGCACCTTTAGCAAAAGCTTCTTTTGCCCCTTGTTCTATTTTTAAAGCATTTCCTTCTATATCATTTATCCATGGATTTAACTGCAAGATTCCTATCTTCATAATTAGCCTATATATTCTTTTACTTTTTCTTCTAAACTTTCTTTAGTAAAAGGCTTATACAAAATATCACTTACTCCAGCTTCTAAGGCCGCTTCATTATCTGTAGCCTCATTTTGGGTTGTTACCATAATAATTGGCAGTTGTTTTTTTGAATATATCTTTCTGGTCTCTGCCGTAAGCTGTATCCCTGTCATTTGAGGCATATTTAAATCTGTAAATACAATCACAGGTTTATTTTTCTTTAACCATTCAACCGCTTCTTTAGGGTTAGCAAATAAAACTGGTTCAAATCCAAGCTCAAATAAATTAGATTTATATAGGGATAAAATCATCTTTGAATCATCAACAGCTACAGCGATTTTCTTTTTGGGCTCTTTTTTCTTTGACTTAGGCTTATCTATTAATTCAGCATAGCCATACTTACGCAGCAACTCAAAGTAAAAATTTCTAACATCTTCTGGGGTTTTGGTTTTAAGATAATCCAAAGCTACTTCTTTAAAACTATCCTCAGCAAGTAAATTTAAGAACAGATCTTTGGCTTGAGCCGTAATAACAGCTTTAACTAAATTAAAAGTTTCTTTATTTTTCTCCTTTACCATGTTTCTAATGCCTGCGACCAACACAGGGTTAAGATTTTTTTCTATAGCAGAGGCAGCAGCTACTCTCACTTGTTCATCTTCATCCATTAATCCTGCAGCAAGAGTATAGGCCCCCTTGTCTATAGGCAACATACCCAAAGCTTCATAAGCAGCAAAACGTACATTAGAATTTTGGGGATGAGAATTTAAAAGTTTTCTAATAGGCATAACTGCGGCTGGATCGCCAATTTCTCCTAAAACATTTAAGGTATGAATTAGAAGGTCTGGATCATCATAATTCAAATTTTCTATTAAAAAAGGAACAACTTTACTACCTATTTTAACTAATTTATTTTTAGCATAATTTCTAAGATGAGCATAATGAGAGCTTAGAGTTTCATTTAATTTAGTAAGACTCAAGCTATCTTGAATTTTCCCAAAAATATCTAAAATAAGTAAATCTATATTAGGATCTTGCCCCATTTTTTCAGACAGCCTTTTAATAGCAGTAGGAGATCCTATCTGCCCCAACGCCTTAATTGCTGCCAACATTAATGTTCTATTGTTAGAATATAAAAATTCACTCACAGGAGTGGTTGCCTGAGGATCGCCAATCTGCCCCAAGGCAAGAATAGTAGCTTCTAAAATATCCTCTTCATTTGTACTAGTTAAAATTTCTGTAAGATAAGGAACAAAATCTGGTAGCTTTGTCTCGCCTGCAAATTTAATTAACAATGTCCTTGGTTCTGCTCCTGAAGTTAACATATCTCCAAAAAGATGCGGGTCTGCAAAAATAACCTCCAAAAAAGCTGTTTCAAAATCTGAATCTTCAATTAAATTAGGTTCCTTTTGTAAAAACTCTAAAAAATAGGGCAAACTAAAACTAGGATCTCCTGTTGCTAAAATTCTTAAAACTTGAGCTCGATATTCTTTATCCAAGTCAAAAAAATAAGATAAAACGATCCCTGCCTTTATTTTATCTCTTTTACTAACATTATATTCAATTTCCTGAATAAGGTGTTTTGGATCAAAGTCCATTTATAACCTCCTTTTGATATTATAAAATTAAAATCTTACATCACCAACTAAAGAAAGTAAAAACTCTCCTAGTCTTTTATTTGTTTTTCTTGCCATTTCCAATATCTCCTCTTCACTTGTTTCTTGCATGCAATCCGGCAAGTTTTTGTTAGTTAAACAAGAAAATCCAATTATCTCCATACCCATATGTTTGGCTGCTATGGCTTCCAAAACTGTTGACATCCCAATAGCATCAGCTCCCAATCTTCTAAAAGCTCTTGTTTCTGCAGGTGTTTCCAAACTTGGACCCTTTACCTGAATATAAACTCCTTTTTGCAAAACAACCTTCATTTCTAATGCTATTTCCAAAGACAAATTTTGAAGTCGCCTAGAGTACACTCTACTCATATCAGGGAACCTAGGACCAAACTCTTCTAAATTCCTTCCTACTAAAGGATTTTCTCCTGTAAAATTAATATGATCTGTAATAAGCATTATCTCACCCGCCTCAAAAAGAGGATTTAACGCTCCTGCAGCATTAGTCAAAACTAACTTACTGACTCCCAAAAGCTTAGCAACACGCAATCCATACACAATATCAAAAGGAGAATAGCCTTCATAAAGATGAAATCTCCCTGAAAATACCAAAACATTTTTACCTCCTAATTTAGCAACAAACAATTTGCCAGCATGTCCTGGAGCAGTAGAAATAGGAAATTCTGGAATTTCAGAATAATCAAAAACTTTTTCAATATCCAACTTATCTGTAAATTCTCCTAAACCGCTTCCTAAAACTATTGCCACTTCTGGAGAAATAGATATTTTTTTAAGTAACCACTTATAAGACTTGAATATTTTTTCTTTTTGCATAATAACTCCCACCATGGTATAGATTTTTGTATGTTTTTATATAACTTAAACCAATATTTTTAAAGGTAAATTATGGACATTGCAACTTTTTTCGGCATTTTTATAGGCTTTTCTTTGGTAATTGGGGCTATTTTTCTAGGGGGAGCAGTTGATATATTTATTAATATCCCTGGAATGATGATTGTTTTAGGTGGGACTTTTGCCTCTACATGCGTTAATTTTCCTATTTCTGATATTCTTAAGGCACTTAAAGCAGGATTTCATATATTTACGCGTAAAAAAGTTACTCCTAATCAAGTAGTTAATTCAATGGTCCGAATTGCAGAAATCAGTAGAAGAGAAGGCCTTTTGGCTTTAGAACACGTAGAAACAGACAATAAAGTATTAAAAAAGGCCTGCCAACTTATTGCAGACAATGCAGATGCTAATCTTATTACAGAAACATTAAAAATAGAAATCGCCTCTTTAAAAAATCGTCATTCTATTATTCAAGATGTGTTTAAAAAAATGGGGAATTATGCTCCTGCGTTTGGAATGATTGGAACGTTAATTGGTCTTGTCCAAATGCTAACTAAATTGGAAGATCCAGCTGCTATTGGACCTGCAATGGCAGTAGCCATTTTAACTACTTTTTATGGTGCAATCATGGCGAATTTATTATTTCTTCCTATTGCAGGAAAATTAAAAAGTAGAACCTTAGAAGAAATACTTCACCTCAACATTATTTTTGAAGGAGCTAAAAGTATTTTGGAAAATAACAATCCAACTTTTGTCTACGAAAAGTTATCTTCTTTTGTAGCACCAGGAGAAAGAAAATATGATCGAAGATGATTTATTTTTAAAAGAAGACAATGAAGAGCCTCAACCATGGCTAACAACATTTGCAGATCTATCTATGTTATTGTTAGTGTTTTTTATTTTATTGTTTTCTATGTCTACCCTAAATCAAAAAGTGTTTAAGGAAACTATTTTATCTGTACGTCAAGCATTAGGAAAAGGAGAAAAAGGCACTTTAAAAATACCACTAGGAGCAGAAGGGGCAGGAGTGTCTGTAGATGAAATTCGTCAATACAGAGAAATTATAGAGGGACAAAAAAAAGTTTTCTCAGACCTTCAATATTTTTATACAGAAAAGGGATTAGAAGGAATTGTAGGAGCTTATCTAGAATCAGGCAAAATCATTTTACGTTTGCCTGCGCAAGTTTTATTTGCACCAGGCCAAGTAGAACTTACAGAACAAGGCAAAAAAACATTGATAGAATTAAAAGATTTCTTTATCAAACACCCAGATCAAAAGATAAATATCGTAGGTTATACAGATAACATTCCCCCTAAACCAGGAGGAAGATTTAAAGATAATTGGGAAATTTCTGCCTTAAGAGCAATTAATGTTTTACGTTTTTTACTCTCTTTAGGCATTGAACCCCAAAGACTAACTGCCACAGGCTTTGCAGATTTAAATCCTGTTTATCCTAATAATACTCCAGAAAACAGAGCTAAAAATCGTAGAGTAGAGTTTGTCTTAGAAAAAATGATTGCTCCCTAACTCAAGGAGAAAACCATGAGCGATTTTTTAGACGATTTTGAGGTTAAATTTACTTATCATTCCAAACGAAGGGCATTTAGAGTTAAAGCTGAGGATTTAAAAATAAAAATAGACAATAAAATTTATACAGTAAGAGATCTTAGCAGCGTGGGTCTCTCTTTTTGGCTTCCCTCTGGGCAAAATATAACCTTACAAGAAAATCAAATAATCTCTTTTACGTTATTCACAGAAAATAAAGATATTCTTGAAGGAGAAGTCAGGATTGTTAGGAAAAAAACTGATTATATTGCCTGTGAGTTTCTAAACCTAACAAAAAAACAAGAAATGCTCTTAGATAAATTGGTATTAGAAGAACAAAAAAGAAGAATCTCAGAAATAAAACAAAAGGCAAAGGAGTCAGAGGAAAATAATGAGAACACATAAAGTTTTGATTGCTAATCGCGGGGAAATTGCCATTCGCGTAATGGAGGCTTGTCGACGTTTAGGACATGAGTTTGTATGCGTTTATACAGCCGAAGACAAAGACTCTCTCCACTGCGAATTAGCCATAAAATATGGCGGAGAAAAAAGTTTATACAGAATAAGCTCGTACCAAGACGCCAATGAAATCTTTGCAGTAGCCGATCATAGTAAAGCCACTGCAATTCATCCAGGATATGGTTTTTTTGCAGAAAATTATCGCTTTGCCAGACGTGCTGTTCAGCGCACACGCCCTCTAATCTTTATTGGCCCTAATTGGCAAATTATCAAAGAACTTGGAGATAAGATTAACACAAAACGTCTAGCAAGAAAATTAGATGTGCCTACTGTCCCAGGTTCAGATAGACCCATTTATGATGATTTAGAAGCAGAGGAGTTAGCAAGAAACCTGTTTAATTTCCAAAAAGAACAAGGTATTGAATATCCTGTTATTCTAGTTAAGGCTTCTGCTGGCGGCGGTGGAATGGGAATTGAAGAAGTAGGTGATTTAGATAGATTTAGAAGCGTGCTGAGGCGTCTTAGGAATTATGCCCAAAGACAATTTGGCAATGATGGTGTACTTATTGAACAAAGAGTTTTTGATTTTAACCATCTAGAGGTACAAATAGTAGCTGATAGATATGGCAATGTGGTCCATTTTGGAACACGCAATTGCACTATCCAATCCACAGGTAGGCAAAAGCGAATAGAAGTTGCTCCTGGTTTTTATCCTAAAACTATCTCTTATGCCTTTGATGCAGCCAAAGTCCTAAGAGATATTGTCAAATACTCCGTCCGCATGGCCAAACATGTACGGTATGACAACGTAGGGACTTGGGAATGGATTGTCAGCCCTACTGGTCAACCATTTCTAATGGAAGTTAATACAAGAATACAAGTGGAAAATGGAGTTTCTGCTGTAATTTCTAGAGTAAGAGGGAAAGAAGTAGATATTATTGCCGAGCAGATCCGCCTTGGATTGGGAGAAAAGTTGGGCTATTCTCAAAAAGACATCTCCTTTACAGGTGTCGGCATAGAATATCGTATAATTGCAGAATCTCCAGAAGATAATTTTGCTCCGTGGGTGGGGACAATTGAAAAATTTTCTTGGCCCAACTATCCCTGGCTTAAAGTATTTTCTCATGTGCCCCAAGATAGACCTTATGAAATTCCCACAGACTATGATCCCAATCTTGCCTTGGCCATTGTCTGGGGAGAAAATCTAGAAGAAGCTAAACAAAACGGACTTAAATTTTTAAATGAAGTGGTGTTGGAAGGTAAAAATAACAAGCAGGAAAATCTTAAATCAAATCTAAATTTTCTTAAACAAAAAACAGAAAATATCTTAGTATTTTAAGAGAGAGGGAAAATGATATTACTCGATATAGAAAAAGAAATCCAACTCTTAGAGGAAAAATTAAATTATATTCAGGATATTTTTGCACATAAAGAAAATGAAAATATTTTACTTTTACAAGCTAAATTAAATGATTTTATTTCTTCCTATAAAAAGCTTACTCTTAATGAATGCAGGCAAAAACTCTCTTCTTTAAAAGATCTTTTCTCCTTTTTAGAAAATAAATTAGACAGACAACTAACACCTATGGACAAAGTCCGTATAGTTCGTCATCCCCAGAGGATATGTCTCAAAGATATTCTTGAAAATGTGTACGACAACTATACTGAAATAGGGGGACAAGATGAATATAGTATAGATCCCTCTATGCTCATAGCTAGGGCATATATTACTAGAAAAGTAGGAAATAAGGTCTATCATCAACCTGTTATGGTTATCGGACAAGAAAAAGGTCATGGAGAAGAATTTAGAAATGGAGGCTCTGTAAAACCCTGGGGTAATGCTAAAGCTTTGCAATATATGAAAGTAGCTGAACGAGAAAATATTCCTATTCATACTTATGTATTTACTCCAGGGGCATACCCTATAGAAGACTATCCTGGAGCTGCTCAACAAATTGCCCGTAATCTGTATGAAATGGCAGGGATAAAGGTACCTATTGTTGCTGTTTTTTCTGAAGGTGGATCAGGAGGAGCAGAAGCTATTGCTCTGGCAGATATGCGTCTCATGTTGTCTCATGGTTATTATTCTGTAATCTCCCCAGAAGGAGCCGCTGCTATTGAAGGAAAAATTCGAGGAAATAACAAAGCCTCTTTAGAACTTATTGAAAAATGTGCAGCTCAATTAAAAATTACTGCAGATGATAATCTAGTAATGGGATATATAGATAGAATAATTAAAGAACCTCCTTTAGGTGCAAGACCAGAACATTTTGATTTTTTTAAAACTCTTAGGAATGAAGTAATAAAAGCCACTGATGAAGTAGTCTTAAAAGTAAGAGGAATTAGTCTTTTTCGATCTTTAGCCTTAAGAAAACTTAAAAACCCAGATATTTATGTCCGCTGGAATTTAAGCTCTAAGGCTAAACAAAGATTATTAGAAACAAGATACAAAAAATTTAGAAATATGAGCAAACATGCTTATATTGACAATAGTGGCTGGTTTGACAGACTTCAAGAAGAAACTAAAGCATTATTATGGACTGTATATGGCTTATTACGCTATGACTTTTTTAAACGCCATCAACAAAAAATATCCCAATTAGCAGAAGATATAAAGGGAGAAGCATTTGCCTTGGTTGGTAGATTACAAAAAAAGTTAACTTATACTCTTTGTAAAATCCCTTGGTATCGAAAAAGAAAAAATAATGTTTGTGAATTGGTAAGCCTTTCTGAATGGAAAGAAGAAAAAAAACCAACTCAAACCTATACAAGTCCTCAAGCAAAAATAGATAAAGCTATTACCTGTCCAAACGCAGAAAAAGAGGGATGTCTGGATCAATGGGCGCCAGATTTATTTGGTGACCTAGCAGGAGTATGTGCCTATTGTGGACATCATTTTCCTATGGAACACGAATGGTACTTATACAATGTCTTTGATGCCAATTCTATTCATGAATTTAATAGCCATATTGAGGCTGGCAATCCTCTAGATTTTGAAGGGTTTTCCCACAAACTTAAACAAGCAAAGCAAAAAACAGGACATAAAAGTGCTTGTCTCACTTTTGAAGCATCTATTCAAGGAGTAGAAGTAGTAGTCGCTGTACTTATGGCCAAGTTTAGAGGTGGTACAGTAGGAGCTGCTGAAGGGGAAAAATTTATACGCGCAGTAGAACGAGCTAACCTAAAATATAGACCTTTCATTGCTTATGTACACGGCACAGCAGGCATTCGTATTCAGGAAGGCACAAATGGTGTTATCCAAATGCCAAGATGTACTATGGCTATCCGAAGATACTTGGAAGAAGGTGGGTTATATATAGTAGTATATGATACTAATTCATATGCAGGTCCTGTGGCCAGTTTTTTGGGATGTTCTCCTTATCAATTTGCTATTCGCTCTTCTAACCTTGGCTTTGCAGGACCAGGAGTCATTAAAGAAACTACTGGAATAGAAATCCCGCCAGACTATCACAAAGCTTATCACGCTTTAAGCAGAGGACATATTCAAGGCATTTGGGATAGACGCCAAATGCGAGATAACCTCTATCAGGCCTTGCTAACCATGGGGGGAAGGCGTCTATATTATCAATAAAAATATAAGATTGTTCATTGAATTCAAAAATTCAAAAAATTATTAAGGAGAGTGGATTTTGGAAAAACAAAATATATCAGAGCTATTACAAAAAATAAGAGAAAATCCTTATAGAGAAATTATAATTACAGCTCCTCATTCAGGAAACATAGAATTTGTTCTAAAAAAAACAGGCAGTGCTGTAAATGGCCCTAGTGGAAAATATAAAGAAAAACCAGGGACTTTATTAGCCTACTTAACTAGAGAAAATAACAAAAAACCCATTTTTGCCCCTGAAAAAGGAGAAATAAGCGAATTAGCAGAATTAAAAGATGGAGACTTTGTTCAAGCAGGAACCCCTCTTTTAAAAATAAAACATTATCTCACTAAAAAAGAAGTCATAGAACTTATTTTACAACAAACATTGTTTCTATTTAGAGCACCAGAAAAAGGAAAATATTATTTTTTGCCTGAAATTGATAAAAAAATAAAAACCAAAGGTTGTCAAAATGTATTGCTATCTCCAGGAGAAGAAGTATTAATTTTAAGCAGAATGAAACGAGAGACATATATCTCTTATGAAGGCCCAAGAGGGCTTATTTACATTGTATATTTTAAACAAGGGCAAAGTTTAAATAGTGGAGATATCCTTTTTGGCATATGTCCAAAAGAAGATTTAGAAAAAATTAAAGAAGTTGTAATAAAAGTACAAAGCGAGTGGGAGGAAAATAATATTGGGTAAAGTTCTACAAATAAGGGTCATTGCTTATACTTTTGATCCCAAGGAAATAAACCAAAATTGGCCAACTCTTTATAAAATAGCAACAGATGATGCTTATAATAAAAAAGAATTTGGACTACTTGAGTTGATTCAGAAAGTAAAAGAAAAAGTATTATTTTCTGAGGATCTCAATAGTAAATTAAAGAATATCCTAACACCTTATATAGATAAATTAAATATACTTTGCACTCAATTGGAGGATGCACTATCCAATTGGAAATCTAAAAATGCAAATGAAATATCCTATCAAATAGAAGATGTCCTTGACAATGCAGAAGAAGCAGTAAAAGAGATAGGGTATCCTTAAAATATCAAGGAGGCAAAAATGGCAGCTAGCTTAAATAAAGTATTTTTAATTGGCAGGCTAGGACAAGATCCAAAACTAGCTTATACAACATCGGGGATGCCAGTGGTAAATTTCTCTTTGGCCACTGATGAAGGTTATACTGATAAAAATGGGAAGCGAGTGGATAAAACAGAATGGCATAGAATTGTGGTTTTTAACAAACAAGCAGAATTTTGTGCCAATTATCTAAGTAAAGGCAGACTTATTTTTGTAGAAGGAAGACTCCAAACCAGAGAATGGCAAGACCAACAAGGACAAACTCGTTATACTACAGAGATTATTGCTTCCAGAATCCAAGCTCTTGACCCAAAAGGTACTAGCACGACTTCTCCTAATGCTACCGCCCCTGCTCCAGAACAAACAGAAGAGGAAGACCTTGGTCCTACTTTTCCCTCTGAAGTAGCAGGTATGGATGATGCGCCATTTTAATTAATAAATTTTAAAATGAAAAAAAGACAACATATCAATTATTGGATAAAAAGTGCAGAACATGATTTAGAAGTAGCTGATACCCTTTTTCAAAACAAAAAATATGACTGGTGTCTTTTTATTGCCCATTTAGTATTAGAAAAAATTTTAAAAGCATATTTTGTTAAACAATATAATAAATTGCCTCCTAAGTTACATAATTTACTAAGATTAGCAGAAATGGTTGACCTTGAGCTTACAGAAGAACAAAAATTATTTTTGGATGAGGTAAATGATTTTAATCTTGCAATTCGTTATCCTGACTATAAATTTTCATTTTATAAAAAATGCACTGAAGACTTTACAAATTATTATTTCGAAAAAATTAAGGATTTTTATAAATGGCTACTATCCCAAATAAAATAAAAAATATTATTTTTGAGTTTATTAATGAATTAGAAAAAAATAATATACCCATAGATGAAATATTTTTATTTGGTAGCTATGCAAAAGGGAATTATACCCCAGAATCTGATATAGACTTATTAATAGTATCTCCAATATTTCAAGGCGATATAATAGAAGATAAGAAAAAAATTAGAAAATATATTCTAAAAATTAGCTCTTATCTAGAAATTATTCCTTGTTCGCGAAAAGAATTTCAAAAAAAGAACCCTTTTATTAAAGAAATAACCAAAAAAGGACTAAAAATTACACCTTCCAACACTACATTTCAATAAAGCTAATTCTTGTTTAAAAAGCCTATTTTATAATCTAAAGGGATAAAACAATTGGTATTGTAACAGGATCTCGTCCTAAAATACGACGAAAAAACTTTCGTAGAACAGATCTAATTTTATCTTCTAGTTTTTTGGTCTCAAAAGGAGGGGTATTTTCGTATACATCTAAAATAATACATTTGGCATCTTCTAAAATATGGCTGAACTGTTGTTCAAAAACAAAACCCTTAGAAATAATCTCTGGGCCATAAAGAAGCTCTCCTGTTTCTCTCTCTAAAATCAACAAACAAATAACCAATCCTTCGCCTGCTAAAATCTGACGATCCCGTAAAACAGAATGCCCTACATCTCCTACTCCCTTTCCATCTACATATACAGGTTCTAAGGTAATCCTTTCTTCTAACTTCAAGCCTAAAGACTCTAATATCACACTTTGACCATCTTCCAAAACAAACACCTTATCTTTGTCAATTCCACACTCTACAGCTAATTGAGCATGTTTTACCAGATGACGATACTCCCCATGAATAGGAATAAAATATTCAGGGCACACTGTATATATCATTTCTTTAAGTTCTTCTTTATGAGCATGCCCAGAAGCATGAATTGCTCCTACTTTTTCATAAATTACTTCTGCTCCCAGTCGATACAAATCATTGATAACTCTAGTAATAGCCCGAGTATTGCCAGGAATAAACCTAGAGGACATAATCACTAAATCTCCTGGAAGAATCTCTAATTGCCTATGCTCTTGCCGCGCCAGCCTAGCTAAGGCAGACAAAGGTTCTCCTTGAGACCCTGTAAGAAGTAAAACTACCTTATTAGCTGGTAAGTCCTTAGCATCTTCTATGGATAAATAAGTATCTTCTTTAAATTTTAAAAAACCAAGTTCTCTAGCTAAATCTATATTAACAAAAAGACTCTTTCCACTCACTACAACTTTACGATCAAATTCTTCTGCCAAATCAAAAACTTCTTGGATCCGCTGGATATGACTAGAAAACAATGTTACCAAAATACGGCCAGAAGCTTGGACAAAAATATTCTCTAAGCTTTGATATATTTCCTTTTCACTTAGCGCTCTGCCCTCTCTTTCTACATTAGTAGAATCTGAAAGCAATAATTTTACGCCAGAATCACTAAATTTCTTTATAGCATCTAGGTCTGTAAATTGATTATTGGTGGGATTTAAATCTATTTTAAAATCTCCAGTGTGCAAGTCCTATCTCTCCTAATCCGCCTAAAGGTATAAGTTTTACTTGCTTATCATCCATTTTAACAAAAACGTAAAAGTCTTTATCTACTCTTTCTTAGAAGAATTCTTACCAAAATACAAGTAAGTTATTACCTTACTCAATCTTGCTCTTAAATTATCTCCAGTGCACAGGTACATGAACAATTTGTCCTGCTTTATTTTTAAAGCAAAGATATCCATTTTTTCTCCCAAAAAGATACAGTTCTTTGGTTAAAAAGACATCGTGTTTGCAGTATTCTATTATTTTCTCAATTTTCCCTTCTCTCCACCACTTTACTGCTAAAAGTCCATTCCCCTTTTTTTGAGCATTTAAAGTATATTGAGCCAAATGGTCTAGAGAAAGCCTATACCCCAACTTCTTTTTTATTTCTAACAAAAGGTCTAATGTGGGAAGGTCATACCAATTTCTTTTTAAACTTCCTTGTAATACTTTAAAATCAAAACCCAGAATATTAAACCCTACAATCAAATCCTGTTTTAATAAAAGCTCCCATAATTTTTGTAATTCAGAATCTTGAAAAAAAATAATACTATCTTTTTCAGAAAAATATACTCCTACACAACTTATACCCATTTTATGGGCTTTGTGCCATCCTCCCACTTCTTGAGCTAAAAGTTTTGTTTCTAAATCCAAAACAGCAAAATTTTTAGTTAAATTAACCTTAACTTTTACTTTCTTTGCTTTTGCCTTTTCAATTTTTTGAATTTTTAAAATATTTTTGGAGACTATTTTCAATAAATCTTGTAAGATAACTTTTGTAGCTCTTTTATCCAAAGGTCTATTCCCAGAACCACACTTAGGCGATTGAATACATTTAGGACACCCATTTTCACACTTACAAGCAAACAACATTTTAGATGCTCTTTTTAATAAGTATTTAATTTGCTCAAAAGCTTGTTCGCTTAAACCTGCTCCTCCAGGATAAGCATCGTAAATAAACACGCCTGCGTCTTCAACCTGAAGATGAAATGGAGTCGAAATACCGCCAAAATCATTCCTATCTGCCAAAAGGATTAACGGCAATAAACCAATTAAAAGATGTTCTAACCCATGAATACCACCCATAAAATGAAAATTTTGTTGCTCAACAAGACATCTAGTATTCTCTGGTATTTTAACCCAAAAGCCTTGTGTTTCAAATTCAATTTTAGGTAAGTCTAAGTCTACTTTTCCAAGTAAAAAATTTAATCCTTTTTTTCTTTTTTCATATCCTATTACTTGTTCTGTTATTTGTAACTTTCCCTGAAAAATATAAAAATTGTCCCACTGTTGTTGCCTATTGATTTCTAAAATAGTAGTCTGTTTTTCCACTATTGCTCTAGTATAATAGGTAGAGCGTATTTTTCTTAAAATAACTACTTTGTGCTCCTCATCAATCTGCTCCACCAAATATTCCTCTCCTGCGTGCAAATAAATTGCTCCTGGATGAGTTTCTTTATAAACTCTAAATCCATCAATATCTCCAATCCATTTATTATTTTCAAATAAATTATACCGTTTTCCTATCCCCCTTAAATTAATTTTTCTTTGAGGATTTTTTTCTTTAGATACAAAATCTCCTGTTTGCGTCCGCAAAATCCTGCCTTCTTGCCATAATTCTTCTAAAGTTTGAGCAATTCCATTTTTATTTATCTCTTCTCTACTTAAAGTATGTTCAGCCAAAACACACATAAGATGTTGTTTTAATATATATGGATTAAAAGGATTTAATACTGCCTTTTCCAAGGGAGCAGTCAAAAGTTCTTTTGGGTGTTGTAAAAAATACTCATCTATTGAATCTTCAAGCCCTAAATAAACCACTAAACTAGGCCTACCACTTCTACCAACCCTTCCTATCCTCTGCCACAAAGACATAATAGAGCCAGGATATCCAACTAACACACAGACATCTAATTTACCTATATCTACTCCCAATTCCAAGGCACTAGTAGATACAACAGTGTTTATCTCCCCAGAAAATAAACTGTTTTCTATTTTTCTTCTTTCTATTGGTAGAAATCCTGCTCTATATGGGACAACTTTAGATTGTCTTTTAGATGCCCACATACTAATCAATTCTGTCATTTTACGAGATTTAGTAAAGACAATAGTTCGAAGTCCTAGCTCTTTTGTTTGCTGAAGCATTTTTAAACACGCTCCAGCAGGATTAAATAAACCGCGCAAAACTAGAAAGTGTAGCTCTCCCTTAGGAGCACCACTTTCTTTAATTAAAACTGGCGATATATCTGTTAACTGAGACACTAATTCCAAAGGATTAGCAATTGTAGCAGAGCAAAAAATCCACTGAAAATTTGTACCTAAATAATTACAAAGCCTTTTAAGTCGTCTAAACACCCATGCTAAATGAGAACCAAAAATTCCCCTATAGGTATGTACTTCATCTACTACAATAAACTTTAAATATTTAAAAAAATTTTCCCATAAATGAAAATGTGGTAACATGCCTAAATGAAGCATCTCAGGATTAGTAATAAGAATATCAGGAGGATTTTCCCGAATTTTTTTTCTTTTCCAAGAAGACGTATCCCCATCATAAATTTCAACTTTAATTTTAAGGCCTATAGTCTTAGCTAGATTTTGCAGTTTTTTAGCTTGATCCTGGGCCAATGCTTTTAAAGGGAAGATATAAAGAGCTTTTGTGCTAGGCTCTAAAGTAAATGCGTTTAAAACCCCAAGGTTATATATAAGCGACTTTCCACTTGCTGTAGGTGTGGCTACACATATATTATGGCCTAATCCTAAGTGATAAAGGGCCTCAGCTTGATGAGAATAAAGTAATTTTTGTTGGATAAAAGAAGAAATAAGAGGATGTAAGTTTAAATTACAATCTTTTTTAAAACAAGGATTTTGAGATCTTAGAAGAGTTTTAAAAACAACTTCCCATTCACCGCTAGTAGAACAAATATAATCTAATAAACGATATAACGCTGCTTTTTCTTCTAACACCAATCAAAATACTCTAAAAAGAAATGTTATATTTCTTTATTTTATACTGAAGAAGACTTTTAGAAATACCCAGCATTTCTGCTGCCTTAACTTGAACAAAATTAGATTTTACTAATGCCCGTTTAATTAAAGCCTCTTCTATTTTTTCTAAGGTTTCAGCCAAATTTAATCTAAGAGGTAATAAATCTACTGCACTTTTAAGCTGAGTTTCTTCATCTTTTACCTCAGAAGGCAAATCTTCTACCCCTATCTGTTCAGAAGAAGAAAGAACAACACATCGTTCTACTACATTTTCTAGTTGCCTAACATTCCCTGGCCAATCATATAAACTTAGATATTCAAGAGCTTCTGGAGTAAAGTGCTTTAATGGCAAGCTATTTTGCTCACAAATTTTATTTACAAAATAAGCTACTAATAAAGGAATATCCTCTTTTCTCTCTCTTAAAGGAGGAAGTTCTATCTCTACCACATTAAGTCTATAATATAAATCTTCCCTAAAATTTCCTTTTTCAACCTCTTGCTTTAAATTTTTATTCGTAGCACATACCAGACGAATATCCACAGGAATACTTTTAGTTCCCCCCACTCTTTCAATTTTTCTTTCTTGCAATACCCTTAGAAGTTTTACTTGTATCTCTGGAGAAAGCTCTCCTATCTCATCTAAAAAAAGAGTTCCCCCACTGGCTAGCTCAAATTTTCCCTTTTTAGTTGCTACAGCTCCTGTAAAAGAGCCCTTTTCATGGCCAAAAAGTTCACTCTCCAAAAGGGCTGGATTTAAAGCCATACAGTTTATGGCAACAAAAGGCCCCTTTGATCTAGGAGAGGAATAATGTAAAGCCCTCGCAATAAGTTCTTTACCTGTGCCAGACTCTCCTAAAATAAGCACAGTAGATTTGCTAGGAGCTACCTTTTCTAAAAGATGTAAAACTGTTTGTATCTTTTTACTTTTCCCAATAACATGTTTTTTAGCATATTTTTGGACCAAAGATTCTTTTAAAAAAACATTTTCCTGCTCCATATGGGCAAAATTAAGCGCTCTTTTTACTACTAAAATAAGCTCTTCATTAGAAAACGGTTTAGTTAAATAATCAAAAGCTCCACATCTCATAGCTTCTACAGCTCCATCAATAGAACCAAAAGCTGTCATAATTATCACAGGAATATGCGGAAAATCTTTTTTTACCTTTTCCAAAATATCCTGCCCACTTAAACGAGGCATTTTCATATCTGTAACCACAACATCAACTTCTGATTCTTCCAAAAAATCTAATGCCATCTCAGGATCACTAAGGCCTGTAACTTCTATACCTTCCTCATTTAACAAGGCCTCAAGTAACAAAAGATAATTCTTCTCATCATCTATTACCAATACATGTCCTTTCATGCCTATCTCCCACCGCAACCTTCTAAATTATTTGTTATTCTCCAACACAAAATCAAATTTTCTATTTCTAACACCTTTTAAAATGTATTCTAACTTCACCGCCCTGACTGTGATTCTGCAAAGAAAATTTAGCACCATGCATTTCTAAGATATTTTGAACTATTGCTAGTCCCAGACCTGTACCCTGTTCTTTAGTTGTAAAAAAAGGTTCCAAATATTTTTCTATCATTTTATCTTCAAACCCTGGCCCTGTATCTTGTATCACCACTGTATTTTCAAAAGACTTAAAAATAACCTTAATCCAACCTTTCTTACCAATTGCCTGAATGCTATTTAAAATAAGATTATAAAACACTCTATACAAAAGATCATTATCTCCTATGCAAATAAAACTTCTACCTTCAAAATATATGTCTATTTGTTTTGATTTAAGTTCTTGTTCTAAAAAAGAAAAAACTTTATTTATGAGTTCCTTTAAATCTACTTCTTCCTGTCTAGGATCCTTAGGTCGAGCATAATCTAAAAAATCACTAACAGTTCTTCCAAGCCTTGTTGCTTCCTCAAAAATAGCTTTTAAAAATTTGGCTTTAGAGTCATTTTCCTTTTCAAATTTTTTATATAAAAATTCACTTGTACTCTGAATAATACCTAAAGGATTTCTAATTTCATGAGCAATAGCAGAAACCATACGCCCCATACTTGCTAATTTTTCTGTCTTATGTAAGGCTGTTTCTAATTTTTCCTTTTCTCTCAATCTCTCTAATAAAAGCACTTCAGCCCTATTTATAATACCTCTTAAAAGTAAATATAAGACCAAAAAAGAACAAATAAACAAAACTATAATAAGCCATTGGAAATAAACAATTGTTTCAAAATCTTTACTAATATCTTGTTTAAATTCTAAAATCCCCATAATAGGCTCACGTTTTAAGCCAAAAGTCCGTTCTGCCTTTAAAGGATAAACTGTTTTCAAAATTACTGATTGGGGTGGAAAGTTTAAGGTAAACATTGCTTTTATATTTGAAACCTTCTTTTCCAATACAAAAAAATGTTTTCTAAATTTTACTGTTTTCGTAATATCCTGTTTAGATAAAAGCTTCTTACCCAATAAATTACTTTTAGTAGCATATGAAACCTCTCCTTCTTTATTATAAATTCTAACCTCCAGCACATGAAAACTATGAATCGTGCTCTTTATAACCTGGTCCAATCTTTGATATTGAGTAGGTTCCTTTAATTCTATTTTCCCAAAACCTAAAAGTGTTGGCAGAGTAAAACGTTGAAAAATTTGATGATTTAAATTCTCTGCCAAAAGCAAGGCAAAGTTGGTATTTTTCTTAAAAAATATTTCTCTAGCATAATTAGAGATAAAAATTACCAAAATTAACGCAGTAGCTAAAATAAGCACAAAAGAACTAAAGGATAAAAAGCGAGCGATTTGAAAAGGATGGGCAGGATCAGGTCGGAACAGTCTCACTCTATCTCCTTATTTTTTGACTTAATTAATACTCTAAAAATATTACTCAAATAAAAAGTGTATTCTCTAAAATTATTCAAATAATTTAAATAAAAAATAAAATAGGTTGCATTAAAATTCATATATCTTTGCAGACCTTTTCTTAGAAAGAAAGCTCTCTAATTCTTTATTTTCATTTTCAAATCCTTTGGCTCCTAATTTTGCTTTGGCCAAGCGTTTTGATTTTTCTACTCCTGGCTGATTAAGAGGATTTATCTGAAGCAACCAACCAGTAAGAAGAGTAGCAAATTCTAAGAGCATTATTATTTTCCCTGCTTCTAATTCTGTTGGGCCTTCTAACTCTATCTCAACTAAAGGCATTCTAGAAGATAAAGCCATTAAAGTACCTAAGCATTCTGCTTGAAAAATTTCTGCCAATCCTTTTCCCTGTAAAAAATCCCACTGTTCTGGCAAATCAAAATCTAAAACTATATTAGAACTAATTTTCCTAAATTTTAGAAACAGACAACCTTTATTATTCTGACCTTGCATAAACATTTGAAGTAAAGAATGTTGATCTCGCACTCCCACTGCGGGAATGGGCATAGACCCTTTATTATCTTTTCCTAAACTCTCAGCCCAAAGTTGAGCAAACCAATCTCCCAAAAAATCCCAGCCAACAAGATAGTTAAAAAATATTAACTCTGTTTTTACTTGCATAAGATTAAAAGCCCACTTTGCTAATAAAAAAGCAGGATGCGATGCCAAGGAACCAAAATTTGCAACACTCTTTGCCCCTTTAACCAACTCTTTCCAATTTAAGCCTAAAAAATTTAAAGGAACCAAGCCCACAGCAGATAAAACAGAAAATCTTCCACCTAAATTAGGAGGAACATCAAAACTAAAAAAACCATACTTTTCCACTTCATTCCTTAAAAATCCCTTTACAGGGTCAGTAATAATCCAAATATGTTCTTTATATTCTACTGGCAAATTATCTTTTAGCCATTTTTTTGCCAAAAAATATTGAGAAATAGTTTCAATAGTAGAGCCAGATTTGCTAATAACAACAACTACAGTATCTTTTGGATTTAATTTTTCTAAATAAGCCTGCATTAATTTAGGATTTATATTGTCTAAAATGTAAAGAGATTTTTCTTTATAATTAGGTAAATCTTGAAAGGGGAAAAAGGCTTTTTGCAATGCTTTGGCTCCTAAAGCAGATCCGCCTATACCTAAAACAAGCATGTTTTTATAACGCTCTTGAATTTGAGAAGCAGTTTCTATTTTTTTTTCTAATTCTGACATATAATTAAAATTCAAAAAATCTAAATTAGAATATTCTTGTTCCAAACGTTTCTCTAAAGACACAATGGTTTGTTCTTCTACATTATGGGCAATACCATGCTTATAGGCTGCTTCTAAATTCAAAAAAGCCATTTTCCCCTCCTCCAAAATCCTTTAATTACGTTATGTTAATTTATTTTACCTAAATCTTTTTTAAAGCATGATAAACTTTTTCCAGAGCTTGAACCAAAACCTCCTGACTAACAGCATAAGAGATCCGAACGCAGTTATCATCTCCAAAAGCAATGCCAGGGACCAAAGCCACTCCAGCTTCTTCTAATAAATAATTACATAAGGAGGTAGAATCCTTAATCTCTCCCTTAAAATATTTTTTTATTTCAGGAAACAAATAAAATGCCCCATCTGGCCGAGGACAGACAAGCTCCAAATTATTAAGAAGTTTTATTGCCAAATTTCTTCTCTCTCTTAATAATTTTCGCTTTTCATCTAAAAAATTAAAATCTCCTTGCAAAGCCACTAATGCTGCCCGTTGCACAATTGAACAAATGTTGGAACAACTTTGCCCCTGAAGTTTGGTCATAGCCTTAATAATATTTTTCGAGGTTAATACAAACCCAACTCTCAAGCCAGTAAGGGCAAAACTTTTGGACAAAGCATTTACAATAGCTAATTGATCCTTATATTCTGTCCATAATCTTGACAAAGATACTGGAATGCTTGGGGCATAAACCAACTGGTCATATACCTCGTCAGATATCACAAAAAGGCCCTTTTCCAAAGCCAATTTAGCCAAAGCAACTAATTTTTTTTCAGAATAATTTACTCCTGTAGGATTAGAAGGAGAGTTTAAAATAAGCATCTTAGTCTTAGGGCCAATAGATCTTTCTAATTCTTCTAATGTCAGTTCAAAGTCATTTTCTAACGAAGTAGGAATAATTTTAGGAACAGCTCCTGCCAACTGAACCATAGGCGGATAACTAACCCAATAAGGAGCAGGAATTAGGACCTCATCTCCAGGATTTAGTAACACCTGAAAAAGATTATACAAACATTGTTTTCCCCCATTACTAAACATAACTTCTTCAAAAGAAGCTTCTGCGCCATAAAATCGTTTAAAATAATTGGCCCCAGCTTGTCGCAATTCTGTTAAACCAGGAACAGGAAGATATTGAAAAAACTCTTCGTTTACTGCTTCTAAAAGTGCGTTTTTAACCTCTGTAGGAGGAGAGAAATCCGGCTCCCCAACAGCTAAGCTAATAATATCTTTCCCCTGTTTTTTTAACTCCTGAGCCTTAGCATTAACTGCTAAGGTTGCAGATGGTGGAACCTCTAATATTCTCTGGGCAAGTTGCATTTTATCACCTCTTCTTAATAAATTTTATTTATCGTACCTTAACCAAACTTTTTGCGCCTGTTAAGCTTAGATTTGCTTAAATTTTCTAAATATATAAATCTTAAATTCATTAAACAACAGTTAACTATTTGACTAAGCAATAGTTTACTCTTAGAAAAAGTAAAAGCTGTATAACAATAAAATATAACCCCAAAATAAAAACAAACAAAAGAGATATATTTATGAAACGATTAAAAGCTATCGATATGAAGAGATGTATAGGATGTTATTCCTGTGTCCTAGCCTGTGCCCGCTTGGTTCACAAAAGTATTTCTTGGCAAAAAAGTGGAATCCAAATTCACTCTCTAGGTGGTCTCTCTACAGGATTTGACGCTACATATTGTTTAGCCTGCGATCCTCCTCCTTGCGCTGAAGCATGCCCAACTGAAGCCTTAAAACCTAAAAAAGGTGGGGGGATCATGCTGGTATCAAAGTACTGTATAGGTTGCGGGAACTGTGCTAAAGCATGTCCTATCGGAGCCATAACTTTTGATTCTGAGTCTCAAAAACCAATATTTTGCCTTCATTGTGGCCAATGTGTAAACTTTTGTCCTCATCATTGCTTAAGCTTAGTAGATGTTAAAGAAAAACCAAAGAAGCAACCTTAAATCTCGATTTTAAGAGGCAAACATGACCAAAATAAAAGTTCTATTTATCAATTTAAATACCCAAAAAATAAAAATCGAATACATATCTCCTAAGGGGACTCTACTTGGTGGATCAGGCTTAGCAGCATGGCTTTATGAACAATACGGGCTCTTCAATCAACCAGCAGAACATCCCAAACAACCTCTTATCTTCAGCATTGGTCCTCTTACAGGTTTATATCCTATGATGAGCAAAGTGGTAATGGCTTTTAAATCCCCATACAATCAACAATATGCAGAAAGTCATGCAGGCGGACGATTAGCCTTAGCTATAAAATTTTCTGGTTATCATGCCATAGTTATCCAAGGAAAATGTCCTCAATTATCTGTAATAGAAGTTGGAGATAAAAAAATAAATTTTTTCTCCACTCCTTTTCTTAAACAAGAAGATGTCTTTAATACTGGAAAAATTCTAAGAAAAATTTCTACTTTACCTCCAGGAAAAAGATCTATTTTACGTATAGGACCAGCAGGTGAAAATCAAATAGCTATTGCTTGTGTCAATGTAGATACTTACCGTCATTTTGGTCGACTAGGTGGCGGGGCTATTTTTGGGGCAAAAAACCTTAAAGGCATTATTATTGGCGGAAATTCCTCCTATAGTTTACAAAATCTTTCAAATCTAAAAGAATATAATAACTTATATCAGCAAATCTACAATACAATTACGACTACTAAGGCAGTTCATAAATATCATGATATTGGTACTGCTCAAAATCTAATCCCATTAAACGAACTTAGATGTCTCCCTTGGAATAATCTTCAAAAAACTTCTGATCCTGGTATTAAGGGAATATCAGGCGAACTTTTTGCTCAAAAACTTCTTCTCCGTAAAGCAGCCTGTTCTGGCTGCCCTGTAGGCTGTATTCATATTGGAATCTTACGAGAACAATTTGCAAAAGAACATGAGTATCTCTATCGCCAAGTATCTTACGACTATGAACCAATATTTGCCTTAGGCTCTATGCTCGGAATAAAAAGAGCAAAGCAAGTACTAAAACTATTAGATAAAGTAGAAAAAGTAGGATTAGATGCCATCTCCTCTGGAGTACTTTTAGCTTATGTCACAGAAGGATTAGAAAAAAAGCTATTTCACTCTAAACAAACTTTAGTTAATTTAAAATTTGGCCAACCTAAAAACTACCTTAAAGCCATTGATTACCTCGGAACGCCACCTAATAATTTTTGGCAAATACTCAGCAAAGGACTTAAAAACGCTATTCAAAACTTAGGAGGAGAAGATTTTGCCTGCGTTCTTGGGCAAGAAATGGCAGGTTATGCAACAGGAGAAAACTATTTTGTGGCCCAAGCCTTAGGTTTTAGGCATTCTCATTTAGATGTAGGGGCCTATAGCTTTGACCAAGAATCTGAATGCAAAGATATACAAAAGGCACTCAAATTTTTTCAAAAAGAAGAAAACTATCGAGTAATCTTGACTAGCTGCGTAGGATGTTTATTCGCACGCAAGGCTTATCCTTTGGAAATTCTAGCAAAAGCCCTTTCCTCTGTTGACTTAAATTTCTCAGAAAGCGAATTATTTCAACTTGGAGAACAAATCGCTGCTAAACGCTGGAATTTAAAAATCAAAACAGGCTTTAATCCCTTAACTGTACGTATTCCCAAAAGATTTCTTTCTGTAAAAACCTTTAAAGGCAAAATAGATAAAAACTATTTGCAAAATTTACAAAAACAGTATGCAAACTATATCAAACAATTAGCTAATAAAGATTTCACACCTACAAAAAAATAGATTCCATATTCTGCATTCAAACATGTTGTACTATTTTCTAAAACAACCACTTAAACCTTCTCTCATTAAAAAAGAAAAACAAAAAACCTCTACTCAAAAAGAGCCAGGAATCTTATGCGTAACATGTTCTAATCTTATTACTTATCCCAAATACAAAATAGAAATAAATAATCAACACACTCATACCTTTTTTAATCCTCAAGGTATCATATTTGAGATAGGCTGTTTTTCCAATGCTTGGGGATATGTAACAATTGGTCCTAAGAGTTCAGAGTTTAGTTGGTTTCCTCCCTATAAATGGCAGGTGGTTCTCTGTTCTATATGCAACAGTCATTTGGGATGGCAATACAGCTTTGGACATGATACATTTTTTGGTTTTATCTTATCTCAACTAAAAGAAATACCCTTATAAAAATATCCTACGGATCAAAAAGTATTTTTACTCAACTTTCTGAGTGGGACAACAACATGTTCTTTAAAACAATTAAATTTGCCAAACAGTCTGTTTTTATTTTAATTTGTGAGACTTTGGATAGGAGCAGGAATAAGCCCACCCTTGGCAATAAAATTTCCACTATCTCCTTCTATTACCTCTATAATGGTTGCTTCTCCTAAAAGACCGCCAAAATAAGCTTTTTCTCCTGCCTTTTTACCTGGCACAGGAATAATTCTTGTTGCCGTAGTTTTTTTATTTATCACCCCAATAGCCAACTCATCTGCAATAATGGCTGCTAATGTCTGTTCAGATGTATCTCCAGGAATAGCAACCATATCTAATCCTACCGAACAGACAGAAGTCATGGCTTCCAATTTAGCCAAGGACAAATAACCATCTTCTACAGCCTGATTAATATTCAAATCTTCACTAACAGGGATAAATGCTCCGCTAAGACCACCTACATATGAACTAGCAAAGGCTCCGCCTTTTTTTACTGCATCATTTAACATAGCCAATAAAGCAGTACTACCAGGAACACCAATGGCTTTTAATCCCAAAGATTGAAAAATTTCTCCCACACTATCTCCCACATTAGGAGTAGGAGCGAGAGATAAATCCACTATTCCAAATTTAACCCCCAACTTATTAGCAACTTCTCGTCCAATAAGCTCACCTACCCTTGTAACTTTAAAGGAGGTACGCTTAATAACTTCTGCTAAATAGCCCAAATCTGCTTTTGGATTAGCTTCTAATGCCCTATCTATAGCCTTCTTCACCACGCCAGGACCACTTACACCCACATTTATAACTGCCTCTGGCTCCCCTACACCTAAATAGGCTCCAGCCATAAAAGGAACATCTTGAGGAATATTGGCAAAAACACACAGCTTTGCACATGCAAGACCATCTTTATCCTTACTTAAAAAAGCAGCTTGTTTAATAATCTTTGCCAGTAAACATACTCCATCTACATTAATGCCTGCTTTAGAAGAAGCAGCATTAACAGAGGCGCATACCCTTGTAGTAGTACTCAAGGCCTCTGGAATGGAGTCTATTAAAGCTTTATCTCCTTTGATAATTCCTTTTTCTATAAGAGCGGAAAATCCACCAATAAAATCAATACCTACTGTTTGGGCAATCTCATCTAAGGTCAAAGCAATTTTAACCATTTGCTGAGGAGAAAAACCTGCCCCAGCCACCGCTATAGGACTAATAGCAATTCTTTTATTAACTACAGAAATGCCATATTTCTCACCAACTTGATCACATATATCCACTAAGTTGCGAGCATATCCTATTATCTTTTTTTTTAGTTTTTCTTGAAAAGTACTTAAACTTGAGCTTGCACAATCAAAAATAGAAACACCTAATGTCACAGTACGAACATCCAGATGTTCATTTTTTACCATTTCAAAAGTAGATAATACTTCTTTTTCAGAAAACATAAATCTCCCCTAAAATACTAAATACGATGAATATTTTCAAAAATATTTTTATGCTGTAAAATTATTTCCAAACCTAATGATTTTCCTGCTTCTATCAGACTTTCTTTTAGTTTTTTTAAACTGATATTTTCAGGAATTTCTATTTCATAAAACATCACTATTTTATCAGGATAGGTATCGCTTTTATAACTAGCTTTCAAATTAAAAATATTACAATTAAAATCTGCTATTATTTGCGTTAATTTAGCAATTTGTCCGACTCTATCCGAACCTATTGCAGTAATAATAAATTGCTCTGTTTTTTTATTTGTCCAAAAACAAGGTTTTGCTAACTCTTTAATTTTAACAGTAAGCCCATCTTGGCTAAGTTCTTTTTTAAGAATATTTACAATGTTATCCCATTTTATATCTTGTAAAGAAAAAATAAAAATAGCTGCAAATTCACCTTGTAAAATAGTCTGGCTAATATCTTCGATATTACATTCAAGGGCTGCCAATAAAGAAGATATTTTTGCTACAATTCCTGGTCTATCTTGTCCTAAAACAGAAAGAACGGCCTTCACTCTTATGTCCACTCCTTTAAAATAGTATTAATTTCTGTTCTTACAACTTCTAAAAATTTTGGGAACACAGATTCTAACTCTGGACTCAAACCCAAATGCCAACAGAGTTCGTAAGGTTCTACTCCTAAAACAGTTAAACTAGGTTTTTTACCCATTAACTCTACCATTTGAAGAGAATCAAGCAAGTCTATATCATGCAAAGAAATAGACTGTTTTTCATTATAAAGTAGGTCATCTCTTCCTAACTTATAAATAGTTCCTGGAGCTTTTCCTCCTTTGACACAATCTAAAACCAAGATGTGATCATATTGTTCAAAGAGATGAAATAAATCTTGGGTAAAAGTTCCCCCATCAATAATATCCACATTGCTGGGCCAAGATTCCTTTAACAGTTCTTTAACAGCAAATACTCCAACTCCTTCATCCTTTAAAAGAATATTTCCTATTCCCAACACCAAAAGTCGCTTTTGCATAGTATTATCTCCAAATAAACAATGTCCAAAAAATTAAGATACTTATTTGTGCACTCAAGCTAGTCGCTTTTAAAAAAATAACCACTTACATACTCAAAACAAATTTAATTTATCCCAAAAAAGAAGGGCCGAATATATCGGCCCTTCTTAAAATGGTCAATTAAAAGAAAATACTGGCAACGTTATTCAACATTAACAACATGTTCTTCGCCAGTTTCTGCGTGCACAACGTGCACGGCACAGCCTAGTCACGGGTCAAAAGAACGAATAAGACGTCCTACATTTACTGGATTCTTAGGATCAGGTACAGGCACACCAATTAAAGCCTGTTCAATAGGACCTCTTTGTCCCATATCATCTCTAGGAGATGCATTCCAAATAGTAGCAGCAACGACCTGATAATTTTCAATAACAGAATCTTTAATTTTTACATAATGCAACAAGCTACCACGAGGAGCTTCGGTAAGACCTAAGCCTTCTCCTTCTTTTGGAACAGGGGCCTTAACATAAGTCTCTGCTCCAGGCTTTATTTCAGTAAGCCATTTTTCAATGGCCTTTGCTACACGATAGGCCTCTTCTGCCCTGGCCACATGACGTCCCAAGATTGAAAATGCTTTTTCTCCCAAATCTCTCATTCTCTTAAATCCAGCTTTTTGTGCTACTGGACTAAGTTCTGGATTGGTAACCCACATTCTAGCAAGAGGACCTGCCTCATGGGGCTTATTATTATAACGAGGAGCTTTAATAAAAGAGTAAGCACCTTTTTTCCCTGGTTTTGGATTAGTCCTACCTTGACTTGGATGAAGTCCAGTATCTGCATCATCAAACCAAGAATAGCGAACATATTCTTTAATCTTCTTAGTATCCAGGCTATAATCTTTACCATCAGTAAATACGCCTGGCTTAAGTAAGAACTCTGTCTCTTCATCATTAAGAGGAAATACACCGTAAGAAATTACATTTTTCCAGCCCTTACCTGTTTCTAATAAGTCAGGATAAGCTCCTGCCAACTGATAAATTAAAGGCAAGTATTCGTTTTCAATAAATTCTTTAACTTTTTTAAACCGCCACAAATAACCAACTATCTTATCTGCTGTTGGAATTTCTGTTGTTCCACCAACAACCATACCTTGCACATGAGGCATTTTACCTCCAAGCAAGGCTACCATTTCATGGCAAATTCTTCTAATCTCAAGAGCTTTTAAATACTGATCAACTCCAACCTGATTAGTCTTGGGATCAAGACGTAAATCAGGATTACTATATCTAGGAATAAATGGAGCAACATCAGGCCCTTTTACATAATCTAAAGCTGCTAAATGATAAAAGTGTAAAATATGAGATTGTAAATAGTTGGCACCTAAAATCAAATTACGGGCAATTCTACCATTAGTGGTCAACTTTACATTAAACGCATCGTCTAAAGCTCTAACAGAAGCAGTTGCATGAGCAGTAGGACATACACCACAAATTCTTTGGGTTAACTGAGAAGCATCTCTAGGATCACGACCAACCAAAATGTTCTCAAAACCACGAAACATGCCCCCAAAACAATGGGCATCTACTACTTTGCCATCTTTTACTTCTACCTCTACCTTCAAGTGCCCCTCGATCCTGGTGACAGGATCAACAGCCACCTTTATTTTTTTACCTGGAGCCACAGCGGCTGCAGGTGCTTGTTTTGGTTTACATCCAGCCATAATTTTACCTCCTCATCCTTTACATGGATTCATAAAATGGGGACATATCATCAGGAAATCCTGGTTCTACACAACCGATACAGAGAGCATTTTCAATACACCAGTTTACACCATTGTTCCAATGACGCTTCCAACAATCAGCATTAGCAACAGGTCCTTTACATCCTAAATCATAACGACAGCCCTCTTTTTTAGTAAACACCGGAGCCATTGTCCCACTTTCATAATAACTTCGATAAGGACAATTTTCGTGAATATTAAGACCATAAAACAATTTAGGACGAGCATTGTCATCTAACTCAGGAATACCATAGAGTAAAACATGAGCAATAGTACCTACCATCCAATCAGGATGGGGAGGACAGCCAGGAATATTAATTACAGGAGTTTTAATGCCTGCCTCATCAAAAATAGTCTTTACTGAAGAAGCCTCAGTAAGATTGCCCTCTGCACCAGGAATACCTGCACTAAAACAAGCACAAGCTCCCACTGCAACAGTAGCAGCAGCCTTCTTACCTAGTTCTTCAGTAAGCTCTAACATAGTAATCTCTTTACCACCCATCTCACCTACAATACAATACTTTCCATCAGCAGCTTTAGGAATAGCTCCCTCTACTACTAAGAAAAATTTGCCCTTGTATTTATTGGCAATTTCATACATATGCTCTAAAGCCAATTCACCCTCAGCTGCCATCACAGTTGGATGGTATTCCAAGCTAATGATCTTTAACAAAACTTCTTTAATACTGGGATGAACAGTATTAAGAAGAGACACAGAACATCCTGTACAGCCCTGACCTTGAATCCAAATCACAGGTGTTTTCTTGGCTGCCTTTTCCAAAGCCATTACCAAACTTGGGTTAAACACCTGAGAGATTCCAAGGCCAGCCACTGTACCAGCACAGAGCTTAACAAAGTCACGCCTTTTTAAACTCATACCCTCCTCCTCTGGTTTTGGCTGACACTCACATGACCAACCATTTAAAATTTACATTATTTTATAATATTTTAATCAAATTTTTTAATAAGTAGCAATAAAAATTTTTTAAACGAATAATTTTATTTTTTAAGTTTTATCTTTTGCTATCTTTTTGCAAAAAAATATTCATTAAAAAAGTTGCCAAAAGTTTTAGCCTAACATAAAGTCAATTAACTATTAAAGATTAACAAAGCTCAAATGGCCTTAGTAAATTGACCTTTTAATCCAAATTTTATTTTAAGGAGTTAAAATGTTTAATATTAAAAAAACTCTTTTTTTTATCATAGCTATATTCTTAATTTCTAGTGGAGCATTGTTTTACTTTACCTATTTTGAAGGAGAACCCCCCTCTATTGTTCTTCAACCGAGTATAAAATATATAAATCCAACAACCCAGTTTAATCTACAAGTCTCAGACAAAAAACAAGGTTTAAAATCTGTAAATATTTTTATAAAACAAAATAAAAACGAAATTCCTTTACTCCACAAAAAGTTCAATAAACTTAATTACTCGGAAATAAAATTTAAGCTACCTACAACAAAGTTACGTCCAGGGAAATTTATTCTATTTATAGAAGCCCAAGATTCCTCTTTGAAAAATTTTGGTCAGGGAAATATTGCTCTTATAAAAAAAGAATTTATTTATGATCCTGTTCCCCCACAATTATCTCTTCTTTCAAGAACACACTATCTAAACCAAGGCGGAAGTGGTCTTATAGTTTTTAAAGCAAATGAGCCAATAAAAAATGCAGGTGTAAAATTAAATAATTATTTCTTCCCAGCTTATTACAACAAAAAGCAAAATAGATATTATTGTCTTTTTGCCTGGCCTTACAACTTAAATAAAAATCACACCCCAGTTTTATTGGCAGAGGACATTGCAGGAAATATTGCAAAAGTAGAATTCTATTATCATTTAAATCCTAAAAAATTTCCCCATGATAAGATTAATATTTCTAACAATTTTTTAAGTAAAAAGATACCTTATTTTCAGCACTACTTCCCTGAAATAAAAGACAACTTGCAGCTATTTTTAAAAGTAAACCGAATCTTACGCCAAGCTAACCGAGAAGAACTAAAAAAAATTGGTTTAAACACTTCTACTTATGCTCTCTTTAAAGGTAAGTTTAAAAGATTGCCAAATGCAGCAAGAAAAGCTTCTTTTGGAGAAATAAGAGATTATTTTTATCAAGGGAAAAAAATTGATCGTCAAACTCATTTAGGGCTTGATTTAGCTTCTATTGCAAGAGCCAAGGTTCCTGCCTCTAATACGGGGAAAGTAGTATTTGCTGATGAAATGGGAATCTATGGAAAAGTAGTGATTTTGGATCATGGGCTTGGTCTTCAAACCTTGTATGCTCATCTAAGTGAAATCAAAGTAAATGTAGGCCAAATAGTAAAAAAAGGAAGTATTATCGGTCGTACAGGAGCCACGGGGCTTGCTGGAGGAGATCACCTCCACTTTGCAGTTTTAGTTTCTGGAATACCTGTAAACCCTGTGGAATGGTTGGATCTACATTGGCTAAAAAATAATATCTATGACCGTCTCCCTTAGCTAAGTTTACTCAGCTCTTGTACTTATAGACTATAAACTTAAAGCCCCCTTTTTTAAGGGGGCTAAAATTTAAACAAAACTAATTTAGTTTTATAATTTCTTCTATAAAAGAAGCTTCTTTTAATTTAAGCAAGGTATTTTCTCCTCCTAAAACTACAATTTTCTGATTTTTTAAAAAATCAAATTTTTGAGCAAAGGACTTAATATCTTTTAAAGAAGTATTAAAAATCTGATCTTTTATCTTCTGGCGCCTTTTTATATCCAATCCTTTGAGTTCCCAGAGCATAGATTCAAAGCCTTTAGCGTCAGGTAGTTTATGTTTTTCCAGTTCTCCTATGGTAGCAATGATAAGCTTTTCTAATTCACTATTAGTTAAAACAAGAGATTTTAATTCCTGAGAAACATTATCAAATATATTTAAAGTAGCAATATGGTTTGGATCCCTATATGAACAAAAATATACCTCACCCTGAAAAATATCCATAACACAAAAAGCTCCATATGCTCCGCCAATAACCCTTACCTTTTCCCATAAATAACCTGTACGCAACAATCTAGAGATAACCAAAGAACTCCCTAAAAATTCTGTGTCAAGTTTATATCCTTTTCCTACATAATTTACTTGAGCTGAAACTTGAAGTCCTTGATTATTCTCCAATAAACTAAAATTAGGCCATTTAGTTATATTCCCTACATTTAAATCTTTGGTTATTTGTTTAACTATATCAAAAGCACGCGCTTCATATTGTGTTTCTACAGTTAAATTTACAGCTAATCTATTAGTACAAATAACTTTTTGAGCTATTTTTTTTAAATCTTCTAAGATTTTTTCAGGACAATTTTTCAACTCTGTTAAAATATGTTTTATTCCAAAATAATGTTCTATCCCATTTAAGTATTCTTCAATCACACCACTCAAATTAAAACAACTTTTAAGACGTCTTAAAACAAAACTATGCCCTGAAGGAATAAAGCTTTGCTCAAAACCAGATTTTTGTTCACGCAAAATTTCTTCTAATCTTTTAGATGAGCCAAAATCATATTCAGTTAAAATCTCTGTTAAAATGTCTCTTAATTTATCTAAATTTGATTCTAAGACCTTTGTCCGCAGCCAAAAATATGCTAAAGGTTTACCATTAATGTGTTTATCCACTAACACTAGCGGATAAATACCTCCTGTATAACGAGAAATATCTGTATTTAAATCCACATAATCTCTCTTTTTAGTTCCCATTTCTAACAATAACTTACCTAGCATACCTGCTAATATAAGCTCTCGATCTCTAAGACCTTGTAAATTAAATCCTAAATCTAGATAAACAATTTTTCCTGTATTTAAATGATGAGTAAAACAAGATGTGCAATTTAACTGTTTTAAAACACAAGGAATCTTTTCTACATTTGAATCCAAATCCTTAAGTTTAAGAGTAGGGATTTTAGCCAAATCTTGAGGATCATCTTGTCTTTGTTGAAACGACTGCAATGCCTTAGTAAGATTTACAATTTCTAAAATTTTCTCCTTTGTAAAATTATTTTTTAACTTTCTTAACTCCTCTTTTTCCTCTAAATTCTGTTGTTCAAAAAGACCTAATTTTGGGATTAAAATCACTTTAGTAGTATGGCTATTTTGGAAAAAAAGTGCATTTATTAATTTCTCAAAATAATCTTCTTTTAGTTTTTTACGAATATTTTGAAATATTTTATCATACTCAAATAAAGCCAAAGGATCTTTATCATAAAGCCAAAAAGTAAGGCTTTTTAACATAATAGAAAGACCTTGAGGATAAGCTCCTGTATTGTTTTCCCTGAATTTAAACTCCACAGAATTTAATGCTGCTTCCAAAAGATTTTTATCTATCGAATAGCTTAAATCTTTTAAAGTTGATAAAATAATCTCTTCTGCTTTAGAAATATCTTCTTCTTTAATACCTTTTAAACCAATAGAAAAATAGGCTTGTCGCAGTTCACTCTCAAGACCAACCCCTGCCAAATCTTCTCCTAAACCTGACTCAATCAATTTTTTTCTAAGAGGCGACCCTGGTAGACCTATTAGAAATTCCTCTAAAACAAAAAGAGCAATCTTTTCTTCTGGACTAAAATCATTTGCAAACAACCAGTTTAAAGTAAACATGCTCTTATCATCAGAAGATGATGCGCTATAAAATTGTTTTATAACTTTAAAGTTCAAATTTAAATTAGGCTGTAAAGGAATATTAGAATTAATTTTTAACGAACTAAATTTATCAAGATATTTGGCTATACATTGTAATCTCTTTTCTTCTGGATCATTTCCATAAAAATAAATCCAACTATTAGCAGGATGATAGTAATTCTTATGAAAAGACAAAAATTCTTCATAGGTTAATTTTACAATTTCCTTTGGATGTCCGCCTGAATCAAAGCCATATACATGATTCGGAAATAAACTTTGCTGAGATAATTCAAATAAAACACTGTCAGGAGAAGAATAAGCACCCTTCATTTCATTATACACAACACCTTTTATAGAAAGTTCTCCTTCAGGATTTTCTAATTCATAATGCCAGCCTTCTTGATAAAAAGTATAAGGATGCAAAAGAGGGTAAAAGACTGCATCTAAATATACATCAATAAGATTATAAAAATCCTTTTCATTAGTACTAGCAACAGGATAACAAGTCTTGTCAGGATAAGTCATTGCATTTAAAAAAGTTTGTAAAGAACTTTTTAAAAGTTCAACAAAAGGCTCTTTTAATGGATATTTCTTTGAACCACACAATACTGAATGCTCTAATATATGAGCAACACCTGTACTATTTTGTGGTGGAGTGCGAAAAGTAATCCCAAACACTTTATTTTTATCTTCTGTATGTAAAGATAAAACCCTAGCTCCTGTTTTTTGATGCCTATACAAATTAGCCATAACTCCAATATCATCTAGTTTTTTTTGCCCAACCAATTGAAATCCACATTTATTCATTTTAATATCTCCTTAATGTCGCTATTATTAAAAAATTTTATCCTGCTCTTTTTACAAGAGCAACCTTTATTTGCCTTGGTTTTAAAAATTTACTATTTATTTTTAATTGTAAAAAACGCCTTAAACAAAAAAATTAAAAAATAAACAAAGTCTTTCTAAAAACCAAATAAAATATTGACAGCTCTAACACATTTGCCTATTAGATATTGCTACTTCTGTGGGGCTGTAGCTCAGTTGGGAGAGCACTTGAATGGCATTCAAGGGGTCAGGGGTTCAAGTCCCCTCAGCTCCACCAAGCAAATAAACGGGATTGCGTAAAGCAATCCCGTTTTTAGTTTAAATATACTTCTTTTAATTTGTTTTTTACTTGACTTTTTAAAGTCAAAAAGATTATGAAGTTTCTTCCACCTGCCGGGGTGGTGAAATTGGTAGACGCGCTGGACTCAAAATCCAGTGGGCTTTTGCCCGTGCGAGTTCGAGTCTCGCCCCCGGCACCAATAGAAAATAAAAAAAGCCGCTTAAAGCGGCTTTTTTTATTTTCTATTTTTCTCTACCTCTTTTCTACTCTCTTCCATTGCCCTTTGCAGCAAGTCTAATGAAGACAAAACTACAATTCGCTCTTCTGGTTTAAGCTTTTTCAACACTTTACAATGCAACATATTTCTAAAATTTTCTATTTCCCTTATTTTGCTTTTTCCTTTTGATGTAAGAGAACAAATTTTATTCCGTGAATCTTTAGGATTGGGCTTAGTTTTAACCAAACCTTTATCTTCCAAAAGTTGAATCAACCTAGTTACTCTACTTTTGGTTACATCTAATTTTTTAGCAATATTTTTTAAAGATGGACTAGAACTTTTACTTAAAACCAACAAACACTTTGCTTCGGCAAAAGGCAAAGAAAACTTATTGACCTCATAGTCCTGACGCTTTTGGCAACAATTAGAAATAGCCTCTAATAAGGCTTTAAGTTGCTTAGCTTGAGAAGCTAACACCCTATCTTTACAAGAATCCATATCTCCTCTCAACTATTTTTGCTCCAAAAGTCAACCTTTTTTTAAAATAGAACCTAGCTATCTTAAGATTAAAATTACAAAAAAATATTTTCTAAACAAAAAAAAGGATGTGGTCAGACCACATCCTTTTTTATTCTTTTGGGGTGAGTGACAGGACTTGAACCTGCGACCACCTGGGCCACAACCAGGGGCTCTACCACCTGAGCTACACTCACCATGCCTTAAAGAAGTATTTCTTTTAAAAAAGCTCTGTTTAGAGGTCAAGAAAAATCTTAAAAATTTATTTTGCCCAAAATTTAGGCTTT
This sequence comes from Desulfonauticus submarinus, assembly GCF_900104045.1. Classification (NCBI taxonomy): domain Bacteria; kingdom Pseudomonadati; phylum Thermodesulfobacteriota; class Desulfovibrionia; order Desulfovibrionales; family Desulfonauticaceae; genus Desulfonauticus; species Desulfonauticus submarinus. Next base: position 11,611 of record NZ_FNIN01000010.1, on the reverse strand, counting down.
CTAAGTTTCCCCTTTATTTCTATCTATTACTTGATTTTTTTTTATTTTAGCAATATCAATTCAACAAATATAATTTTAAAGGAGTAAAACATGAACTTACAAGAAATTAGAGAAAAAATTTTAGCAGAATTAAAAATCAGTAAAGACAAGGTCGATAATTTTTTACAGTTATATAAAGAAAATACAGAAAAAGAATTAAAAAAAATAAGACAAAAATTAAAAGAGCAAAATTTACCTCAAGTAAAAGAGCTTATCCATAAATTAAAAGGAACAAGCCTTAACCTTAGAATAGAAGATTTAGGAAATATGTTCGCAGACTTACATAAAAAATTTGACAATCTAAATTTAGAAGAAATAGATAATAAGCTTCTTGAAATAGAAAAAAAATTCAAATCAATATTTCAAAGCAAAAACTAATTATATTGAAAATCCAATAAATGATAAGCAACACTTTTTTAGATACTTTCTTAAATAATTTAACACAAATAAATACAATAAGAGAGTTTTCAAAATATTCTTTGAACTGCCTTATAAATATATTTCACGCTAATTGTGCATCTTTTTTTCTTCTATCCACGGACAAAAAAAATCTCTTAATGGATTACTATATCGGATTCAAAAATCCTCCCCCCAAAATTGTAAAATGTCTTCCTGTAGATGGGAGTCTTAGTGGAAGGGCTCTACGATCACAAAAAATTCAAAAAGCTTACATCAGAGAATTACAAGACTTATATATCCCAACAATAAAATACCTCTCGCTAGAAAATATAACTTATATAATTTCTATTCCTTTAGTATATTACTATCCGTTAGGAGTCATAAATCTATTCTATAAAAACACAGATATAGCTCAACATATAAATCTAACTTTGCTTGAGAATATCTCAAAAATTGTTAGCCTCAACTTTGGACATTTACAAGAACATAGCATTATAAAAAAACAAGTAAAGGAAAAAGTAGAGCTAATAGAAGAGTTAAAGCAAAAAAACTTTACCCTCCATTCTATATTAGATTTATGTAAGATATATAGCGCGAGATTATATTTAAATACAAATAAAATATTTTTTGACGTTTCATGGCAAAAAAAATTTTCTTTAAATAGTTCACACATTCATTTTAAAAACTTTTTAAATCTTATTCGTCCTCTCCATTACAAAGAAGTAAAACATAATATTGACATCTTTTTATGTAGCCCTGCAAAAAGTAAAGAATTATCTTACCAAGTTCACGTCAACAAAGAATGGAGGTGGGTAAAAGAAATATGGTTGAAAGAGGAAAAAAATACTATTCTAATTTTAAGACAGGATATAACTGAACAAAAATTTAAAGAAACCTTAGCAGATATTTTATATAAAGTTTCTCTTTCTCTCCACCAAAGCAAAACTCTTGAAGAATTCTATGAGCTTATCCATAAAGTTATAGATGAGCATATCATAGCCCCAAACTTTTTTATTGGGATTATTGATAAAAAAAGAGATTCCCTGACCTTTCCTTATTTTAAAGATGAATTTGATCCAGTATTTGATGAGATAAAAAATATTAGTCATCCTAGGATAAAATCTTTGTCTGTACATATTATTAAAAAAAAGCGTCCTTTGTTCTTAAGAGAAATTGCCAAACTAAGATTAAAGAGCAAAAACAAGCTTTCTATAATAGGCACTCCCTCTAAAGTATGGATGGGTTTTCCTTTAATGGTTGAGGACAAAATTTTAGGTGTTCTTGCTGTTCAGGATTACCATGATGCTTATCATTTTACTGTTAGAGAATTTAAACTTTTAAAAGCAATATCCCACCATATTGCCTTAGCAATTGAAAGAAAACAGACCTTTGAAGCTCTTAGAATTAGTAAACGACGCCTTTCTACTGCTATCTTTGGAGGACAAATAGGTCTTTGGGAAAGAGATCTTCATACCAATAAGCTTACCATAAATAACCATTACGCCAAAATGCTGGGTTACACCAAAAAAGAACTTGAAAGCCTTACCGACGCTTTTTTTAGTATTTTACATCCTGAAGATAGGGATAGAGTGATAAAAAACGATCAACAACATCTTGAAGGAAAACGTCCTTGCACAGAAACAGAAGTCCGTCTACGCACTAAAGAGGGAAAATGGAAGTGGATACTAACAAGAGGTCTTGTAATAGAAAGAGATCAAGAAGGCAATGCTGTTAAATTAGCAGGGACACACGTCGATATATCTCAATTAAAAAAAGCAGAAGAATCAAAAAACGATTTACAAAAAAGAGTTTTTGAAAAACAAAAGCTAGAATCCATTGCAACTTTTACTACAGGTATAGCACATAATTTCAACAACCTCCTCCAAATTATAACTAGCTCTTTAAGAACATTTAGTTCTAATTCAAATCATCAAAAACAACAAATAAAAACTATTTTAGATACATGCTTAAGAGGACAAGCACTAGTAAAACAGCTTCTATCTTTTGCCCAAGAAGAAAAACATGAATTCGAAATTTTTAATCTTACTACATTACTAAAAGATACTATAAATATGTTTGAACAAATAATTCCCCAAACAATAGAATTAGAGTCAACTCTAGAACAAGATGTTTATATCTTAGGAGATCCAGGACTTCTTGAACATGCAGTGCTAAATCTTTTAAAGAACAGTCAAGATGCGTTGGGTAATAAAGGTAAAATCACAATATCCCTTTTTACTAAAGAAGATCTAATTTACTTAGAGATAATAGATAATGGTCCTGGAATCCCAGAAGAACTTCAAGATAAAATTTTTGATCCTTTTTTTACTACTAAAGAAATCGGCAAAGGCTCTGGTCTAGGCTTAGCCTCTGTTTATGGAATAGTTAAACAACATACAGGACAAATAAAAATCAAATCTAAGCTAAATGAAGGCACATCTGTTATCTTAACTTTTCCTCTACAAGCCAAGCCAAATAGTCAAGGTTGTATCTCCCAAAAAAGCATGCCCAAAAACAAAAATATAAAAAGCATTTTAGTGGTAGACGATGAATCAATTATTTTAGAAAGCATGGCTACATTTTTAAAAGAAGCAGGATATATAATATTCACAGCTAAAGATGGAGAAGAAGCGCTCATCCAAGCACAAAAAAAACAACCTGATTTAATTATCTTAGATCTAGGTCTACCTAAGATGAGTGGAGAGGAAGTTTTAGAAAAATTACGTACTCAAAAAATAAAAAGTAAAATCATTGTAACCAGTGGTTATTTAAACCATCAAATTGCCAAAAATCCAAAATTATTTGGGGCAGAAATGTTTTTAGGTAAGCCATATAGCTTAGACAAATTATTGCTTACAATTTGTCAGTTATAATTTGAAGGAATATAACTAAGTCTATCTTTTCTAAATTTACAAAAACCAACAAATATAATCTAAACAACTCCACATTCCTCTGTTTTACTTTCTTGACACTATCTTAAACCTTACCTAACATCTCATAATTAAACCCTAAAAGAGGAGGTTTTTATGGCCAAAGAAGAAGCCATTGAAGTAGAAGGCATAGTAGAAGAAGCCCTACCTAATGCAATGTTTAGAGTAAAATTGGATAATGGACATGTGGTATTAAGCCATATTTCAGGCAAAATGAGAAAATATTACATCCGCATTCTCCCAGGAGATAGGGTAAAAGTAGAATTATCTCCTTATGATTTAACTAGAGGAAGAATTACTTACAGGTTTAAATAAATGCCAGAAATAGATTTACACACTCACTCTACTGCCTCAGATGGCACCTTATCCCCTACAGAACTCATAAAATTAGCCAAAACTATTGGTTTAAAAGCCATTGCCCTAACTGACCATGACACCACCAAGGGACTGTCAGAAGCACTTAAAGCTGGCAAAAAATATGGAATAGAAGTAATTTGTGGGTGTGAGCTAAGTGTCCAATTTAAAGGCATCACTCATATTTTAGGACTATGGATAGATCCAAAAGCTCCTATTTTAAATTCTGCCTTAGAATTTTTAAGAAACAAAAGACAAGAAAGAAACCAAAAAATCATAGAACGATTAAATAAAATAGGGATAAAAATCAATTACGCTGAGGTTAAAGCCAAAGCAAAGGGAACTATTGGTCGGCCTCATATTGCTCAAGTATTAGTGGAAAAAAAGATAGCAGGTTCTATACAAGAAGCATTTAACAATTTCTTAGGCCCTAAAGGAAAAGCTTTTGTGCCAAAAGAAAAATTTAGTCCTCAAAAAGCCATTTCTATTTTAAAAGAAGAGCAAGCAACAATTATTTTAGCCCATCCATTTTCTCTTGGTCTAGCAGAAAAAGAAGTAACAGAAGCAATAAGCTATTTAAAAAGCATTGGATTAGAAGGCATAGAAGTCTATTACTCTGAACATTCGCCAGAACAAATAGCATTTTACCGAAATTTAGCCCATAAATTAGGCTTGCTTATAAGTGGAGGCTCTGATTTTCATGGAGCAAACAAACCTCATATTAAATTGGGAATAGGCAGAGGGAACTTAGATATACCTTACTCTCTCTTAGAAAAGCTAAAAAACTATCGCCAACGCCTTGGACTAGAAGTCTAAATTTATGAAAAAGTTTCCAGAACTACTTTGTCCTGCAGGAGACAAAGAAAAATTTTTTACAGCTATTACTTATGGAGCAGATGCAGTTTACCTTGGAGGCAGTGAACTGAGTTTGAGGGCAAAAACCAAAGGGTTTAGTCTTCAAGAACTTCCTAAAATTATAAAATTTGCTCATCAACACAAAACAAAAGTATATTTTTGTCTCAACATTCTTGCCCAAGAAAAACACTTATCTCAAATACAAAGATATTTAGAAGCTTTAGCCCAAGTTAAGCCAGATGCCCTTATTATTGCAGACCCAGGAGTTATTAGTTTAGCCCAAAAGTACGCAACTAACATACCTATCCATCTGAGCACACAGGCCAATACATCTAACAGTTTAAGTGCTCTATTTTGGCAAAAGCAAGGTATTAAAAGAATAAACTTGGCAAGAGAACTTAATTTTAAACAAATTAAAGAAATTCAAAACAAAATAAAAAACTCTTTAGAAATAGAAGTCTTTGTTCATGGAGCTATGTGTATGGCTATCTCTGGGCGTTGTTTCTTAAGCTCTTATTTAAATCAACGCTCTGCCAACTTAGGACTTTGTACACATCCTTGTAGATTTGAATACCAATATTTTCTAAAAGAACAAACTCGGAAAGAAAATATTTTTGAAGTATTTGAAACAAACGAATATAGTAAAATTTTAGCAAGTGAAGACTTATGTCTTCTTAAATACCTAGCGTGGTTTGTAAAAAATAATATTGCATCCTTAAAAATAGAAGGAAGAAATAAAACAATCTCTTATCTAGCCATTGTGGTAAATGTCTATAGAACAGCACTTGACAACCTTTTAGCTCATAAATTTGACTACAATTTTTATCTAAAGGAACTTCAAAATACTTTTACTCGTCCAGTGGGAACTGGATTTTTTCTAGGAAAACCTAAAATCCTTTATACTCCTTATTCCAAACCTAAAAAAACACTAGCCTGGATAGAACAACAAAAAAGTTTTGATAAATGGAAAATAAAGGTTAAACACCGTTGGGAAACAAATAAAAAAATAAAAATAAAACTTCCAGGGCTACAAAATATATACCTACCCTCAACAGAATATATGTTGGAAAATAAAGTTGGCGAAAAAGTAAAAATTGCTCATCCTGGGCTTGACTATTATCTTCGTCTAAACCTACCTCAGGTAAAGCCTTATCTAATAATACAAGAGTAACTTTTTATAATCCATAGCTTGTACTTGTTAAAACCAAGTCTAAAAATTTTTGAAGAACAGAGAATCTTTTTTTTAAAAGTTTTTTTTCTTCTTTTGGTAAAAGATAGGGATTTAGATAATTAACTAAACCTTGGTCAGTTTCAAAATAGCTATTTTTTAAACGAACAAGCTGCATCCATTTCCATAATGCTATCAAATGGTTGCCCATATCTTCAGTTATATGTCCCTGATTAATTAACCACTCTATCCTTTTTAAGGTATTTGTTTCTAAAAAACTATATTTTAAGGACAATAATCTTGCAGCATTAACAATATGGGCTAATACACTCTTTTTAACATTTATCCCTGAAAAATTATTTTTCTTTTCTAAAATAAATCCCCCCCAAAAACTTAAAGGAACTCTATATTGCAAAATTTCTTCTACCAACATTCTAAAAATTACTGGATGTTTCTTTACAGTATCCAAAACTTCTAGCCTCAGCTCCTGAGCTTTATTCTTTTTCCCCCATAATGGTTTAAAATCTAAAATTAATCCAGATTGCCAGGATCCTCTTTCCTTGGGATTTTCTAACCAAAAAATAATTTTTTCTCTCCATTCTTGCCAGGTACCTCTCCACTTGGCTTCAGAAAGCATCACCTTACCAGGACAAAGATATATCCCAGCTCCATCTAAGGTCATCACTATTCTTTGAGTTACTTCATCTAATTCATGAACATCTATCCTCAGGTGATCTGCTAGCAAAAGTCCATTATCTTGATCAGAACTTAAAACTTGTTCTCCTCTAGCACCTGACCCAAACTCTAAAAAAGTGCATGTTGAAAGCCAGGAATTACTATTTGCAAAATAAGAACATACACATTGAATCAATTGTTCATTAAACTGGGAAATACGACAACTAATCTTATCAGCATCTTCTCCTTCATCTAACATTTTTTTTACCACAGCCAAACGTATTTCGCGGATTTCTTTTAACTTTCCTTGCTTAATTAAATCTTGAAAAAAATTTTTCTTCAAATTCATTTTGAACTCACAGTCAAACGGACAAAATTTAGTCTTAAGTGGAACATATCATACCTAAATGGTCAACCTATGTTTTTTCTTCCACTTACCGAAAGCAAATAGACAATATATTGTTTTCTTCTATATTAAGTTGTCATGAGGAAGGGTTAACTTATTTTATAAAACTTATTTAAGGAGGAAAAAAAATGAACGCCACAGAAAAAATTAGGAAAAAACAACTCCGCTTTGCATTAAAATTTGGAGTCCCTTATATTTTGTTTATTATTTTAATGTATCTTGTAGTATATCTTGGGAAAGATTGGATAGTAAAACAAAAAATATTTTCTTTGCCTTTGCATTACTTTTTAGTTGCAGTTCTTATATATCCTATAACTTGGATAATATTTGGATACTATGTAAGAAAAGCCAATCAAATGGAAGATGAAATTAAAAAAATTGGAGGATAATTATGGAAATGGGATATCAAGTTCCTATAACTGCTCTTTTTTTAATAGGAATTATGCTTACTTTTACAGTAATAACTACCTGGATATTTAGAATCCAAAAAACATCTGCAGATTATTACCTCGCGGGACGAAAAGTAAATAGCTTTATTAATGCATCTGCAATATCTAGTGATTATTTAAGTGCTGCTTCCTTTTTAGGTGTAGCTGGTATCGCCTTTTTAAAAGGATTCGATGGTATTATTTTTGCCTTTGGCTTCTTTGTAGGTTATATTGCTCTTCTTTTATTCTTAGCTTCACCTTTAAGAAAATTTGGTAAATATACAGTTCCTGATTTTGTATCAGAGCGCTTTCATTCTAAAACAGCTAGAGTACTTGGTGTCATTGGAGTTCTTTTTATCTCCTTATTCTATATGGCTCCTCAAATGTTAGGAGCAGGAAAGGTAATGGGTTTATTATTAAATATGGAATATAAAACAGCTATCATTGTGATAGCCTTAATAATAACTACCTATGTTTCTGTTGGGGGAATGAAAGGAACAACTATTAATCAGTTAGTACAATTCTGGATATTATTTGGAGCTATGTTTTTATTGGCTTTTATTCCCTTTGTTTTAAAAGGTTATACTTATACAGATGTGATAAATTTCCTCCATTCCTTAAACACTACAGAACCTATAACAGGAAAGGCATTTGTTGGGTCGTCTTATACTGCTCCTGGTTATTGGTTAACCAACTTAAAAGATACTTTTTCTCTACTTTTAGCTCTTATGTTCGGAACTGCTGGCTTACCTCATATTTTGGTAAGATTCTATACTGCACCTGATGGCAAAGCAGCGAGAAGAACGGTTATCTATGTTCTCATCCTTATTGGGACTTTTTATATCTTATCCCCGTATGTAGGACATGTAATTAGATACATTTTTATGCAATCTGAAAAATTAGGCTTACCTTCTCATTTGACTATGTGGTTAGCCAAAAATGGTAAAAACTTAGCTGTTCCTGTTGCAGGCTCTTATTTTGGAGGGCAAATATTATTAGGAATCGTAGTAGCAGGAGCTTTTGCCGCTATTCTTTCTACTGTAGCAGGACTTATAATTGCTTGCGCAGGAGCTATTGGACACGACTTAGTAGTAAATATATTTAACCCTAACATGCCTGAAAGAAGCAGGGTAAAAATTGCTCGTATTTCCTCAATAATAGTAGGATTATTGGGCATACCTTTGGGTTTTGCTGCAGAAAATTTGCAAATAGCTGTACTGGTAGGACTTGCCTTTGCTATTGCTGCCTCTACTTTTTTCCCTGTTTTAGTAATGGGAATTTGGTGGCCTAAAATGACCAAAAATGGAGCTATTGCAGGATTACTTACAGGCATATTAGGTTCATTTATAATGATTCTTGGCAAAAACTATCTTCCGATAGCTCTTCAATTCAAAAACCCTGGGGGCTTTGTAATGATTTTTACTTTTGCTGCTATCATTATCTTTTCAAAACTAGAATATGCCCAAAAAGGCGACGCTGCAATACCCCATGATGTTGATAAAGTGATGACAGTCTTACACGGTGCAGAGCATAACTAATTTTTTCCCAAAAGTGTCTGAAATGATGTTTCATTGCTATCAATAATCATTTCAGACACTTTTTTTATTTAGTAAAAAGCATTTTTCCAAACATACTCAAATAAAGGATTGCCATAGAGCTAGATAATGTTTAAAGTTTTCACTAATTATTTTAAGTTTAGAAGAAATTTTAAGGAGGATTGCAATGTTAATTAAAGACTGGATGACTAAAGATGTAATTACAGTTACTCCCGACACATCTATGCTCAAGGCGTCAAAAATATTAAAAGAAAAGGACATTAGAAGGTTACCTGTAGTAGATGATTCTGGGAAACTTATAGGAATTATCACAGATAGAGATATAAAAGAGGCTTCTCCTTCCAAAGCCACAACCCTAGATGTCCACGAACTATATTATTTACTCTCAGAAATCAAAGTTAAAGACATTATGACTCCTAATCCCACCACTATTAATGTAAACGACACTGTAGAAAAAGCGGCTATTACTATGTTAAAGAAAAAAATAGAAGGAATGCCTGTTGTGGATGAAAATGAACAAGTAGTGGGGATCATCACAGATACTGATATTTTTAAAGTCTTAATTGATATTACAGGTGTATATCTTGGCGGAATTCAAATGGGATTTACTCTTGCAAACAAACCAGGCACGCTCAAAGAAGTTTTAGACGTTCTCAAGCAACATAATGCAAGGATTATTAGTACCTTAAGTTCTTATGAAAAGCCAGAACAAGGCAAGAGACAGGTTTATATTAGAATCCACAACATGGATAAAGCTGAAGAAAATCAGCTTAAACAAAATTTAGAGTCCAAGTTTGGTCTACTTTACTGGATAAGAGATCATTTAGCTTAAAGCTTAAAATGAGGTCGGGATAACCCGGCCTCTCATAAAATTTTATGCACTTTACTCCTATTCTCTCCACAGGTTGTCTTTTTCATTTACCCTTAGAAGAAATATTTTTCTTAGCAAAAGAATCTGGATTTTTAGGCATAGAGCTAATTTTAAATGAGCCTAAATTAATAAATCAATTAGATTTATTAATATCTCTAGACAAAATATTACCCATTTTGAGTTTACATGCTCCTTTTAGGAATCACAGTCTATGGGGTGGACATTTAAAAGCATGGGAAAAAACTATTGATATCGCTGCTAAACTTACACAAGTAAAAAATATTACCTTTCACCCTCCTATTTTCCGACTAGGGCAAATGGGACATTTCTGGTGGTTTACCAAAAGTAAAAATCTCCCAAAAGACCTAAACAGCCATGTTCCTCTCTCTTTAGAAAACATGCCTTGTCCAGAATATAATCTTATTACTAAGAAAATACTTATTACCTACATAAAACAATGTCAGGACAAAAACATAAAATTTACTTTAGATGTCTGTCATTTGGGAATAAGCGGAGGGAATATTCTTAAAGTTTTTGATGTAATTGAGTGGGACATAGTAAATAACATTCACTTTTCTGATATTAAAGGTTTTAGAGAACATCTATTCCCAGGAGAAGGAGAACTCCCTTTAAAAGAATTTAGTGATAACTTAAAAAAATCTTCATTCAAAGGATTATTTACGTTAGAGGTAGGACCAACAAGTCTGCCTCAAACAAGAAAAGACATTGTCACAAAATTAAAACTCTTTTTAAACACCTTCCTTTATTCTTCATCATAATATTTTTTTGTCTAAAACGCCTTATTTCATTTTTATACTGCAAATTTTTACCTCCAAATCAATTTCAATAATGAAAAAAATCTATTTTAAATATTTTAACATCCATTGACAAATAAAAATTAAACATTTATAGGCAAAACAATTTTTTAAAGAAAACAATACATCGCCTATACATAATATGTTGTTTTCTTTAAAAAATTTAAAAAACTTAAAAATATTTTTGTAAGGTTCTTATCTTAAGAAAATTACAAAAATATAAATACATCTCATCTTGCCAAAAAGTTTGGGCAAAAATTGTATAGGAGGACAAAGTGAAAAAATACTTTTTTCTATTTATGTTTCTAACAATTTTTTTCAGTTTTCTTATTAACTTTGCCTATGCTGCAGATTATATTTTACAATCTGGCCAAACCTCTGACCAAACCAATGCCAAGGATATAACAGGAGCACCTAATTTTTTAAATGACAACGATTCTTTTACTATTGAATCTGGAGCAAGTATTGGTTTGGATACAGGCATTTATGATATGGCTATCGCAGGAAACAACACTAACACTATAACCATTCGGACTGGTGGAAATGTTATCTTCTCATATAATATGCTTGGCGCTGCAACCCTATATGGCATTTATGTACAGAACAATAATACAATCAATAATGCTGGAAATATTTCTTCTATTAGTAATAGCGCCGCTTCTACAGAGATCTATGGTATTCATGCTTCTGATTATAACACCATTATCAACTCTGGGGATATTAGTATTATGACTGATACTAATATTGGCAATGGAGAAGTTTATGGCATTTATGCAAATAACTACAACACCATCTCTAATTCGGACTCTATTTCTGTTATAGCCAATAGTAATGACAATGGATACGCTTATGGCATTTATGCAAATGACTCCAACAACATCTCTAACTCTGGTTCTATTGATGCTAATGCCAATAATAATCATAACGAGGGAAGGGCCTATGGCATTTCTGCCAATGCATCCAACATCATCACCAATTCGGGTTCTATCAATGCTACTGCTAATGATAATGATGATGGAGAAGCTTATGGCATTTATGCCTATGACTACAACAACATCTCTAACTCAGGCACCATTTATGTCATAGCTAACAATAATAATGATGGAACTGAAGCT